>NZ_JANSIA010000033.1:0-28092 GCF_047461835.1 Synechococcus sp. R60.1
GTGACTATCCACTAACCACTATCTCAGCGCAAAGATTTTCATGACAAAACAGCGAACTGGCTGGTAAGCAAGGGCAAACATATTGGGTACGAAGCCCTGAATATCAAAGGTATTGCGAGGACGAAGCTAGCAAAATCTACCTATGATGCTGGGTGGGGACAATTTCTGCAAATGCTGGCAGTCAAGGCTGAAAGAGCTGGGCTGAGGGCGATTGCAGTGAATCCCAACGGCAGCAGTCAAAACTGCTCTCGGTGCGGTCAAAGAGTACCGAAAGCGATTCAAGACAGGTGGCATTCTTGTTCCCATTGTGGGCTAGAACTAGGACGCGACCACCATGCGGCCATCCACATCAAGCACAGGGCGGTGGGGCATCCCGTTCTTTTCGCGTCAGCGGGACGTAGTCCTCAAGCGCAGGAAACGTCCTTTTCGCGTTAGCGGCGCGGAGCGCTAACCGGAGTCACTGTTCGCGTCAGCGGGACGGAGTCCTTGAAGCCCGCACTCTCTCGCTTTGGCGGCGCGGAGCGCTTTGCGTCAGCATGAGTGTGGGAGTATGTCACGCTGAAGAAATCTACAGGGATCCAGTTGGGGACATGTCGAATCCTGCTGCTGTCCAGGACTTGTCTGCCAGCCTGAAGATCGGCCAGGTGGCATTGGCAGCTGGCTTGTCCGTGCGCACGGTGCGTTACTACGAGTCGATTGGCCTGCTGAAGCCAACGGTGGAACGGGCGGAGTCCAGCTATCGATTGTTCGACCCTTCGGTTTTGGTTCGCCTGGCTTTTATCCGCCGCTGCCAGAGCCTGGGCCTGAGCTTAGAAGAAATCCGCCAAATCCTGGATGTCCACGACCGAGGGGAGCAGCCTTGTCCAGAAATTCGCCAGCACCTGCAAGGCAAGCTGCAGGAGATTGAACAGCGAATTGCCGATCTGCAAGCGCTGAAAAGCCAAATTCAAGGTCTCCTCTCCGATTGGCAGATCCCCCCTGCGGCTGCTGATGAAAAAGAGGTGATCTGCCCGATTTTGCAAAAACCAGAGGCCAGGGGCGGCAAGGGCAACAGCCGTTACTCCACCGTTACCGACTTGGCCAAGTTGCGCGGCTGATCCACATCGGCTCCGCGACGCAAAGCCATGGCATAGGCGAACAACTGCAGGGGGATCACGTTCAGAACCGCCGACAACAGGGGTGTCGTGCTGGGCACCTCGATGATGTGGTCGGCTTTCTCCCGCACCTGGGTGTCTTCGGGGTTGATGAGGGCGATCACCCGTCCCCCCCGCGCCCGCACCTGTTCGATGTTGGAGAGCATTTTTTCGTAGACGGGATCCCGGGTGGCAATGCACACCACCGGCACCCGCTCGTCGATGAGGGCGATAGGGCCATGCTTCATCTCCCCTGCCGGGTAGCCTTCGGCGTGGATATAGCTCACCTCTTTCATCTTCAAAGCTCCTTCCAGGGCAATCGGGGCGTTAACCCAGCGGCCCAGATAGAGCATGTTGGCAACATGATGGTACTGCTCCGCCAGTTGGTCGTAGAGGGCGGCGTCCTTCAGCATCAGGCTGATCTTGCCCGGCAGCTCAATCAAGGCTTGCAGGTGGGCTTGGATCTGGGCCGGGCTGAGGATCCCTTTGGCTTGGGCCAGTTGCAGGGCCAGCAAATACCCCGCCACCAACATGCCAGTAAACACTTTGGTGGAAGCCACGGCAATCTCCGGACCGGCATGGATGTAGAGAACCCCGGCATCCGCCAGGCGGCTGGCCTGGGATCCGATGGCGTTGACAATCGCCAGGGTCGGGATCCCTTGGGTGCGGGCCTCGCTCATGGCTGCCAGCGTATCGACGGTTTCTCCCGACTGGGTTAAGGCCAGCAACAGGTGGTTGGGGCGCAACACCGGCTGGCGGTAGCGAAACTCAGAGGCGTAATCCACCTCTACAGGGGTACGGGCCAAGCTCTCGATGAAGTACTTGAGCACCCAGCAGGCGTGCCAGGCAGTACCACAGGCTACGGCGTGGATGTGCTCAATGTGGGCCAGTTGCGCTTCAGAAAGCGTTAGCCCCTCCAGTGTCACCCGGCCCTGTTCCAGATCCACCCGCCCCCGTAGCGTATCGGTGGTGGTGCGGGGCTGCTCAAAGATCTCCTTTTGCATGAAGTGCTTGTAGCCTCCCTTGGCGGCTGAGACGGGATCCCAGGCCACGGTGATGCTGGATTTGCGCAGCTCCTCGCCGGTAATGCGCAAGTAGCGCACTTGAGACTCCGTGAGAACCGCCATTTCCCCATCTTCTAAGAACACCACCTTGCGGGTATGGCGGACAATGGCAGGCAGATCGGAGGCCACGAAGTTTTCCCCTTCTCCCTCTCCCACCACCACGGCTCCGGCATTGCCCAAACGGGCTGCGATCAGCCGATCCGGCGCCTCCCGATCCAGAGCCACTACGGCGTTTCCTCCCCGCAGTTGCCCCATGACCTGGCCAAAGGCCGCCTCAAAGGAGCCCAGCTCTTCTGTATAGAGGCCGAGCAGTTGGGCGATCACTTCCGTATCGGTTTGGGAGCGGAATGGGATCCCCCGCTCCAGGAGACGCTCCTTTAGCTCCAGGTAGTTTTCCACAATGCCGTTTTGGATCACCACAATGCGCCCGCGCTCGTCGCAGTGGGGGTGAGCATTTTCTTCGGTCACGCCGCCGTGGGTGGCCCAGCGGGTATGTCCGATCCCTACCTTGGCCGTGGGCATGTTGGCCGTCAGCTTCACCAGCAGGTTGTGCAGCTTGCCGGTAGCGCGGACAACTCTCAATCCTTCTTCGGGATCCACTGTGGCAATGCCGGCAGAATCATAGCCCCGATACTCCAAGGTGCGCAGGCCCTCCAACAGGATGGGGGCAGCCCACTGAAAACCCACGTAGCCGACAATGCCACACATTCCTCACACCTCAACCTCAGTCGCGCCAGCGTTGCGTAGCAATACAGGCAACACCTTATCCGCAAAGCCTACCCCAGGTTGGGGATCCCTTCAACGGCTTTGGCCGACGTTGTTCACCTCAGCGGGTTGCCAATTTATGGGGAAGTCTGCGGCTGCCATCCTTGGGATCCAGAGACAATCCCCTGGGCAAAAGAGACGGGCGCAAAATGGAACTGATAACCTTCGGCCACCGCGGGCTGGATCCCATCTTCCCCAGGGACGCTGGAGACCAAGTTGCTCAGCCCCAATACCAACTCTCGAATGCCGCGGCGAAACTGGGGATCCCCGGTCAGCTCGTCGATGTCGGCGGTAATTTTTTGCATATTCTGAAAGGTGATGCGGGCGGAATCGAGGGTTTGGCGCAGAGTAGCTAAAGTGCCCGGATCGTTGAGGCTGGCGGCAATCTGCTGCAGATCTTCGGTAGCTTGGGCCACGTTCTCCGCAGCCGCTCGCACCTCGGCCAGGATCTGGCGCACATCGGCCTGGAGTTGTGGATCGGTAACCAGCGGGCGCACCGCGCTCGACATGGCCTGTAGATCGGCGCTCACCTGCTGAATGTTCTCCAGGACGGCGTTAAGGGAAGTGCGGTTTTGATCCACCAGGGCGGTGAATTGATCGGCAGCCGCTTGAAAACTGCGGGCAGTTCCCCTCACAGCCCCAGCCGCGTCTTGGATGGCTGTGGCAGCGGTCGTGAATTGCAACAAGTCCAGATCTTCGGTGCGCAGGGCAGCTACTCGCTCTTCCACGGTTTCTGAGAGATCGGCCACGCTATTGGCAACGCGGGTGAGCCCTTCTAGGGTGGCGTTAAGGGTGTCGAAGAGCTCATCGTCGTTGATCCGTGTGAGCAACTGATCCAGCCGGATCAATAACTGGCCAAAATCCACTCCAGGTTTGCCCTCCACCACATCCCCATCGCAGATGATTTGACTGCTGTCGCAATCCGCTGCCAGAGGGGATCCCGTTGCCGCCTGACCCCTCCCCTGGGGCAGGATGTCCATCACCGTTTCCCCCACCAACCCCGTCTGTTTGGTTACAAACAGGGCGTTGCGGGGAATAGCCAAAGGCTGGTCAATGGCCACCTGCACCTCCACTTGATTGGGTTGAGGCGTGATACGCTCCACCCGACCTACGGTTACCCCCCGCAGCCGCACACTGGATCCCTCGGCCAGCCCGGCCACGTTGGTATAGGTGACGGTAAATTGAAAGCCGCGACTGCCAAAGCGCAGGTTGTAGATCCACAAAAACAGGCCGGCAAAGCCCAGCGCCCCCGCCAGGATCAACAGGCCCACTGCCCCTTCTCGCACTGCTCGCGAACGCATCACACCTGCCCCGCCACTTGAATTGGCCCTTCTACGCTACCGCTGAAAAACTGCCGCACAAAGGGGTTATCGCACGTTTCAATCTGCTGCACGGATCCCTCCCACTGCACCCGCCCCTGAGCCAACAGGACAATGCGGTCGGTGGCGCGGTAAATGGTGCTGTGCTGGTGGGTCACCACAATGTAGCTCTCACAGGCTTTTTTCACCTGCTGCAGCTCCCGGATGAGATCTTCAATTACCGTGGAGGCAATGGGATCCAAGCCCGCTGTGGGCTCGTCGTACAGCAGCAATTGGGGCTCATCCTGGGGCAGAGAAGGATCCTCCATAATGGCGCGGGCGAAGCTGGCCCGTTTGCGCATCCCCCCCGAGAGTTCTTCTGGCAGGTTGTGCTCTTTGCCCGCCAGCCCCACCGCCTCCAGCTTGGCGGCCACCAATTCCTGAATACGGGAGCGGGGCAACTGCGAGTGCTCGTAGAGCAAAAACCCCACGTTTTCTTCCACCGTCAGGGAGTCGAAGAGGGCGGCCTGCTGAAACACCATCCCTACTCGCAAAGGGGGAGTTGCATGATGGGCTTGAATCTCCGAGAGCGGGATCCCGCACCAGAGCACTTCTCCAGCGTCTGGCTCCGTTAGGCCGGCGATGATGCGCAGCAGCGTCGATTTCCCGGTGCCCGAAGGCCCCACCAGGCCCAGGGCCTCACCCCGGTACACCTTCAGATCCACGTGGTCAAGCACCACCGTCGAGCCGAAGCGCTTGGAAACTTGGCGCAGCTCCACCAAGGGGGCAGTGCTCTGCACTGCTGGCATGCTCAGAACCTCCGCCCTCGCCAAAGGCTGGAGCCTATTTTCCGCGGCCTGCTGCTCCTTTGGGCTGTCTATGCTGCTTCTGAAGCACTTGACCAATGATTTCAAGCAAAACTGGGGGCTCAGGATGCTTCCCTCCTTGAGTCGGCTTCACTGCTAGTTTAGGAGTCGGCAGGGGCCAAGGCAATGAAGCAGCCCACAGCCCTATCAAGGCAGATCAGGGATCCCTGGCGATAAGCCCAAGCCGTACCTCTCTTCCCCATCCTCCTTGCTCTGCAGCTCAGGGGCGAGGTCTTCCTCGAGGGCAGCCGCCCACCCAGAGGGGATGATCTCTACTTTTTTATCTGTTTTATCTGTAGGCGCTGCCCTTCTCTCTTCTCTCTGCTCTCCGTCGGCCAGCTCCGGCTGCTTATCCTGTTCTGAATGGAGTTTCACGCGCCGCGAGAAGCCCCAGACAAATAAGGGGATCACGGCCACCACCATCCCCCACTCTGGGATCTCGATTTGGGGGAAAAACACCTCCAACAACATGGTGCTCCCCACCAAGGCGATGATGGCAAAAGCGGCGTCTTCCAGGTGAGAGAACTCGTCCAACCAACGCAAAAACAGAGAAGCCATGTAGCGCATCAGGGTAATGCCGAGAATGCCGCCGAGGATGATTACCCAAGCCTTGCGGGAGACGCCCACCGAAGCGGCGATGCTGTCGAAAGAAAAAACCAGATCCGTCAGTTCCACCATCACCAGGGTCTGCCAAAAATTGGCGTGGCGGGTGATGTCCTGTTCTTGGCCTTCTTCCTCGCCCCGAAAGTGCTGCCAGGCTAGCCAGAGCAGATAACAGGCCCCCAAGAATTGGGCGGGCGGATACTCCACCAACCAAACTGCCGCGAAGACAATGGCAATGCGAAAGCTGTAAGCGCCGATGATGCCCCAGCGCAAGGCCCGATTCTGCTGCTGGGGGGTGGGCAGATGCTTCACCAGAGCTGCTAGGGCAACGGCGTTGTCCGCAGAGAGGGCGGCCTCCAAAAACACCAAAGCCACTACCAAGAAAATATCTGTCCAGGTGAAGGACTGAGTCATCCCTTGCGCCAGGATCAAGGTCGCTCCCATCGCATCTGTTGCATTTTTGACAAGTGTTGCATCAATTAGCATATTCGCGCGTTTTGTCCGCCCCAGTCAGTCCAACACAGCAGTTAACCAGCGTAGGAACCCTCCCCATCTTCGGATAAAGGTACCCCAGAAAAAGGCATGAACCCAGTTAGGTGACCAGAGGCAACACCCTCAAACTCCCGAAGGATGGGAAAGAGAAAGCCCAAGCCTAAACTATGGCCTGAGTATAGCCTGTTTGGCTCAGGATCTATTTACAATTCTTAACCTTCCGAAATCTGTCGATTCCCTGTTGGATCTCCAGTGGGGCCGCATGAACTCAATCGAGCTGCCAGCCGTTGTCCGCAACGCAGGATCTGGCCTGCCAGAATCGCCGCCCCGAAACCGTTATCGATGTTCAGCACTCCCACCCCCGCTGCGCAGGAGTTGAGCATCGTGAGCAGGGCAGCCAAGCCCTGGAAGCTGGCCCCGTAGCCAATGCTGGTGGGCACAGCGATCACCGGACAATCCGCCAGACCCGCCACTACGCTGGCCAAGGCCCCCTCCATGCCCGCCACCACGATCAGCACGTCCGCTTGCAGGGCCGCCCAGTTGTGCAGCAGCCGATGGATCCCGGCCACCCCCACATCCCAGAGGCGCTTCACCTGAAACCCAGAAAGCTCGAGCGTGAGGGCGGCTTCTTCTGCCACCGGTAAGTCGGCAGTGCCGGCGGAGATCACGCTGACCTGTCCAGGATGGCTGACCACCTGCTGGGACGGGATCCAACACAAGCGGGCCAACTCGGAATACTGGGCCTGGGGCAAGCGGCTGCGGATCTCGGCATACACCTGGGCTTCGATGCGGGTGGCCAAGGCCAGGGATCCCCGCTGGTGGAGTTGCTCCAGGATCTGGGCAATCTGATCTGGGGTCTTGCCCGGCCCCCACACGGCTTCGGGAAAGCCCGTGCGCAAGGGACGGTGGTGATCCACATGGGCGAAATCTCCCACCGGCTCGAAGGGCAGAAAGCGATAGGCCTGCAGGGCTTGCTCTGGGGTGAGCTTCCCTTGGGCCACCGCCCGAAACAGATCCTGCAGCGCTGTCGTGGAAGGGGGGTTCATGGAAGGTGAGTTCAATCTGCAACACTCGGCTTGGATCTTGCCTGGATTTATTGGGCCAAAGACCCGCGCGGGAAAAACAACACCGGATGCCAACTTTGCCGCAAAATCTCGCCGGTGAGGCTGCGAACCGACCACTCCCAAAAGCTGCCCACATGGGGGGAGGCAGTGGCAATGGCCGTCATGTCTTCATCGGCGGCGGTGGCCAGGATCTCTTTGAGAGGGGATCCCACCCGCACCAGGGTGCGCAGCTGTACGGGCTTCACCTGCTCGCTCAGGGGTTCAAGCACCTGGGCCAGGTCAGCCTCGGCTTTGCGTTGGAGCACCTCCACCGGAGTTCCTTGGTTGCGGCGGGCGCTGGGATCCACCACGTAGAGCAGGGTAAGCGTCTGGCACTGGGAAGTACCGGGCAGCAGGTGGCCGAGATGGTTCAGCAACTGCTGACGCGGCTGCTCAAAGTCAAAGGGCACCAAGAGGCAGCGAAACAGGTGGCGGCTGCGCAAGCGCAATTCTTCCAGGGTAAAGGTAGCCAGCAGCTGGGGGCGCATCACCAGTAGGGGGATTTTCAGCTTCGGCAACAGCGCCATGGTGGTGCTGCCGAACAATTTTTCGGCGAGCAGATTGTGGGTGCCCATGCCTGTGATTAACAGATCGCAGCCGTAGGCTTGGATCCCTTTTAAGATCGCCTCTGCCGGCTTGCCCACCTGCACCAGAGCCTTGACTTCCAACCCCGCCGGGATCGGGTTCAGCAGCTTCTGCAACTGGGCCTGCTCTGCCTGGATTTCGGGGGTAATGTCGTCGGGAATGCCGATGTCGTCCTCTTGCCAATCTACGCTGCGGACGAAGGTGACGCGCTCGATGCCATTGCTGTGCAGATCTTCTAGACACTTGCCAAAACGCTGCAGGCCATCTCGGCGGTCGGTGGCAATTAACACGTTTTTAAACATATCGTTTTGAGCATTAGGAGAGAGGGTAGCCGGCTCAAGAGCAACGCTTTGGCCCGCAGCGATCCTAAGCTAACACCTTGCGGGGTTGTTCCCAAGGCAGCAGCTCCGGATCCCTCTTCGGCATCGATTGCTCAGCGGTTGGGATCTGCCAGGTTGCGAAACTGGGTGTACTGGCTTTCGAACAGCAGGCGCACAGTGCCGGTGGGGCCGTTGCGATGTTTGGCAATGATGACCTCGGCAATGCCGCGATCGCTGGTGTTGGGATCGTAATACTCGGGGCGGTAGATCATCATCACCAGATCGGCATCCTGCTCGATGCTGTTGTGTACCAGCAGCCCGTTGGCCACAAAGTTGTGGTGGCGGGGCATCTCGATGTCGTAAACCGGCTGAGGCTCCCCCGGCTCGCTGATGAGCACCACCGGATCCCAGATCAGCCCCTCCTGCACCACCACTGCCACCTCTTCCTCCAATTGCAGCTCGTCGAGGGTTTTCCAGCCGTCTGGGGTCAAGAAGGGATGGTTGCCGGTGGCGCGAATGGAAAAGTTGAGGCGGGTCTTCAGAACACAGGTGGGCTGCCGACCACTGCAAAACACCTTCACAGGCTGTTGGGGCACCAAGCGCCCGCGCCCGTTCAAGCTGAGCAGGCGGGGCAGTTCCGCCGCAGCCGGCAGGGCCGCCAGTTGATCCAGCCGCCAGATCTTGCCGCGATCCACATCCATCACCTGCGTATCCCCGGCCAGACAGCCCGATTCCCGCAGGTCTGCCAGTTGCGGGCGCTTATCGGAGCGCGACTCGACAGCCCGACTGAGCTGAGACAGCACCAGCACCGGCACCATCAGCTCCTTGGCCATGGCCTTGAGGCCACGGGTAATGCGCGACAGCTCCTGCACCCGGTTGTCAGCAGCGGATCCCTGCATCAGTTGTAGGTAGTCGATCAACACCATCCCCAACGTTCCCCCCTGTTCCGCCTGCAAACGCCGCGCTTTGGAGCGAATTTCTGTAACGGTACAGTCGGGGGTATCGTCGATGAACAGGGGCAATTGCGATAAAAAACCAATGGCTTGTCCCAGGCGCTGCCACTCGTGTTCGCTGATGCGCCCAGAACGCAGACGGCTGCTGTCGATGCGGGCTTCGCTGGCCAAAAGCCGCTGCACCAGTTGCTCCCTCGACATTTCCAAGCTAAAGATGGCGACCGGCTGCTTGGCATAGGCAGCCACATTCTGGGCAATGTTGAGGGCAAGACTGGTTTTCCCCATCGAGGGACGACCGGCCAGAATCAGCAAATCGGATCGCTGCAAGCCCTGGGTCAAGTTATCCAGGTCGATGAATTTGGTCGGGATCCCCGGAAGCTGTGCCCCGCTTTGGAACTTCTCTTCCAAATCCGAGAAGATATTGACCAAAACCTCAGAGGCCGGGATAAGACTGCGCTGCACTCGCTCTTGGGTGAGGCCAAACACCTGCTGCTCGGCTTGATCCATTACCTGAGACAGGGGCTGACTGGTATCGTAGGCCAAACGAGCCAAGGTATTGCTCACCTGGATCAACTGGCGGCGCATGTATTTATCCATCACCAGGCGAGCATACTGGTCGATGTTGACGCTGCTGACGGTTTGCTCCAGCAGACGACGGATCGCCCCTGTTCCCCCCACCCGCTCCAGAAGATGATGATCCGCCAACCAGGCAGACACAGTCATCAGGTCAGTGGGTTGGCCTTGGCTGTGCAGTTGGAGAGCAGCCCGGTAAATCTCTTGGTGGGCAGAGATATAGAACATCTCTGGACGCAGAAACTCCGCGACCCGCACCAACGCATCCGGATCGAGGAGAATGCCCCCCAGGATTTCCTCCTCGGCTTCAATGTTTTGAGGAGGAAGCCGATCCCCACCCGTTAAGTCGTAATCGCTGATCACCACAAGCCAGGATAGGAAAATCAACCCAGCCCTAGGGCAACCGGCCTCTCAGCCAGTCAGCTCCAATCGTCAGGCGGGTCAAGCTCTAGGCTGAGCATACCCGCTTGTTGCCTAAGGCAAAAACCCTACTCACCCCGGGATCCCTCACGGGAACTCAGGGATCCTCAGAAGGTGAGTCCTCATTCGGGAGTAACCTGAATGCGCAGCGTAGCAGTAACTTCGGGGTGTAACTTTACCTGCACGGGATAAACCCCGGTTTTTTTGATTTCCTCGTTGAGGAGAATGTTGCGGCGGTCGATATCTAGACCGCTGGTAGCCAGCACCACCTCAGCAATATCGCTGGTGGTCACCTGCCCAAATAGGAGGTCGTGTTCTCCCACTTTCTTACGGATGACGAAGCGACCAATGGTCTCCAGAGCGGTCTTGTAGTTTTCCGCCCGTTGTTTTTCTGCCAGTTTACGAGCCGCTTCCTGCTCCAGACGCATCTGCTGCTCTTTCAATATGCCAGGGGTAACCCGCACCGCCATCTGCCGCGGGAAGAGGTAGTTGCGAGCATAGCCGGGCTTGACGTTGACAATCTCTCCGGGCTTGCCCAGCCCTGGGATCGCCTGGCGCAGCACAACCTGCATGTTACGTTTCGACATTGGGAAGACACTTCTTTTCTCGACAGCCTTCCATTCTAGAGGCTCAGCAGGTTCATCGTCAGCCCAGAGTGCCATAGCCACCAGCCCGTCGGCATAGGGGATCCCTTCTCAGAGCTTATTCCCGATTGGCAGGTCTCTAGAGTCCTCTTCCAGCTCTGAACCTTGGCGGGAAGATGAAGAAGCCACCTTTCCAAACTCAAAAGGCGGAAGTTCTCTGTTTTGGGAGATACCCAATCCAGGATAGGGAGTGGCTGACACCAAAGGGGATCCCTTGAGGGGTTTGCAACATTTGGCGGATATCCCCAGAGATAACCTGGGCTTAACCTCGTTTTAACTAAAAACAACTGGCCTTTACGTTATAGTAGCTGCGCGGACTGGCGAAGTCTTCAATGGAGCGTTCCCGAGGGAACCCTGCGTGCTCAAAGGGATCCCTGGGATGTTGCGATCGGTTGAAGGCTTGTTGAGGATCGCAGGGTTAGCTTGAGGGTTACCTCCAAGCTTCCAGGCGGTAGTGGCATACCCAGCCCGACGAGTTTTGATTGGGTTGGGTAAGGTTCTCGAGTGAAGTAGCCTTTTTTAGATCTGGGCTAGGATTTTATCTTCATCTGGGAGAGGAGATCTGTATGGTGACGTTGCACCCCTTGGAGCGTCGTTCTTTCCTGAAGTTTCTATCTGCCACTGTTGCCGGCTTTGCGGCCAGTCAGACGAATTGGCAGCGGGTGTTTGCTCGGCAGACCATCACCATCAATGGCGCTGGGGCGACCTTCCCGGCCCCTATCTATCAAACTTGGGCCCAAGAGTTTGGCAAGAAAAACCCTAACATCCAGGTCAACTATCAGTCTGTAGGAAGCGGTGCGGGTCGTCGGCAGTTTGTAGCCCGCACGGTCGATTTCGGTGCCAGTGACAGCGTGCCCCGTCCTGAAGAGATCAACCAAATTGAGAATGAGGCTAACCCTCCCAAAGGGATGGTTTCTGTACCCATGGTGGGCGGAGCGTTAGTTGCAGCGTACAACATTCCTGGGGTGGGCCCCGAAATCCGCCTTTCCCGCCTGGCACTGGCGAATATCTTCCTGGGCAAGATCAAGAACTGGAACGATCCCCTGCTGGCTGGCCTTAACCCACAGGTGACTTTCCCGAATTTGCCGATTACCGTCGTGCATCGCTCTGATGGAAGTGGTACCACCGATATCTTCACCACTCACCTCAACGCTATTAGCCCAGAGTGGAAGCAAAAGGTGGGTCGCGGCTCTTCGGTAAACTGGCCAACCGGCGTAGGGGCGCGTGGGAACGAAGGGGTTTCCGAGCAGATCAAGCAAATTCCTGGCTCGATTGGCTACGTGGAATTCGGCTTTGCCAAGCTCAACAACCTGAACATTGCCCGTCTGGAAAACCGGGCAGGCAAGTTTGTAACTCCCAACGTCGAGACGGAGAAAGCGGCGCTGGCCAGAATTCAGCTCGACGAGCGTTTGCTGGGGGTCGATCCGGATCCTAGTGGGGAAGACTCTTACCCTATTGCGGGCTACACCTGGATCCTTGCCTACAAGGTTTACCCCAAAGCCGAGACTTCCAAGGCCGTTAGAGAGTTTCTCCGCTACGGCCTCACTGAGGGGCAGGCTTTCGCTGAGCAGTTGGGATATGTCCCTCTGCCGGAAGAAACGCGGCAAAAAGCTCTGGCTGCGCTGGAAGGCATTACCCCGTAAAAACTCTTACCAACCACTTCTGGCTTCAGGCGGATGAATACCTTTTTTTCTGACAGCAGTTCTATGTTTCGGCCTCGGCCGGTTTTCCAGCGCCGGCGCGACCAGGTTTTTATCTGGGCTACGCGGATTGCCGTGTTTTTCTCGGCCTTCCTGCTGCTCTGGATTGCTCTGGAGATCGGCATTCAGTCTTTACCTGCTATAGACAGGTTTGGACTAAGCTTTTTCTGGAACACCACCTGGGATCCGGTCGAGGATATCTATGGGGCCTGGCCACAGATCTACGGCACGCTAGTGACTTCTCTCATCGCTCTGATTGTGGGGGTTCCTTTTAGCTTTGGCATCTCTATTTTTCTGAGCGAGGATTTTCTTCCGAAGTCCTTGCGTCTGGCTCTGATCATTGTGGTTGAGCTGTTGGCGGCTATTCCCAGTGTGGTGTTCGGCATTTGGGGATTGTTTGTCTTCATCCCCTTCTTCCGCCCCGTTCAGATGTTCCTGTACGAGAACTTCAATTGGCTTCCCATTTTCAGCACACCACCGATTGGGCCGGGGATGCTGACGGCAGGGGTTGTCTTGGGGATCATGATCATCCCCATCATCACGGCCATCGCCAGAGAGGTTTTGGTGGCTGTTCCTCCTGAGCTGCGCGCGGCTGCCTATGCGATGGGGGCTACGCGATGGGAAGCCATTTTTGGAGTGGTACTACCGGCTGCGATTGGGGGTATGTTGGGGGCTGTGGTGCTGGGTTTGGGACGCGCCCTGGGCGAGACCATGGCGGTGGCAATGCTGATTGGCAATGCGCGGGGGATTAGAGTCTCGCTTTTGGCCCCTGCCAGCAACATCCCTGCATTGCTGGCCAGCGAGTTTGCAGAAGCAGCCGACGAGCAGATCTCGGCTCTGATGTATGCGGCTTTGATCTTGCTGGTCATTACGCTGGTGGTCAACATCATCGCTGAGCTGATGGTTCGTCAGGTCAAGTTTGCTTTGACGGCTTCTCGGGAGTAGAGGAACATGGCGACACAAGTGGCAGCACAGGCCAATTTGTTCAAACGCAAAGTCAGATCCAAGCGCGTCGTGCTGGACTGGGTGATGACAGGCCTGATCTTTGCTTCCAGCATTTTTGCGATTGTTGTGCTCGCTTCCATCCTTTACTATGTTTTCGTCAATGGCATTGAGCGCTTCAATTGGCAGACCTTAACCCAGCTTCCTCCTCCTCCTGGCGATCAGGTAGGCGGCTTTGGCAACGCTGTGCTGGGAACGATCATTGTGGTATCGATTGCCATTACAATCACTTTCCCTATTGGTCTATTTGCTGCGATCTATCTCTCGGAGTTCGGCCAGAACAGTTCTACAGCATCATCTCTGCGTTTCATTATCAAAGTGCTGACGGGGGTTCCTTCCATCATCGCTGGCGTGTTCGCCTATGGGGTGCTGGTGCTTTCCACCAAGACCTTTTCTGCCCTTTCTGGCGGAGTAGCTCTATCGGTATTGACTTTGCCGATCATCATCCTCTCCTGCGAGGAGGCTCTGCGCTTGGTGCCGGCGGACACTCGGGCTGCCGCCTACGCCTTGGGAGCTTCGCGGGTGCAGACTGTGTTTCGGGTCGTTTTGCCAGCTGCTTTGCCGGTCGTTCTGACGGGAGTGACCTTGGCCATTGCCCGAGCAGCTGGGGAGACTGCACCTCTAATTTTTACTGCTCTGTTCAGCTTTCTATGGCCTGATGGTCTGCTGAAGCCAGTAGCTTCGCTGGCGGTGCTGATCTACAACTTTGCCATTGTTCCCTTCGAGAACCAGCAGAAAATTGCTTGGGGAGGAGCCTTGGCTTTGGTGATTCTGGTTTTGATCACCACGACCAGTTTCCGGCTGCTGCTGAGCCGTCGTCAGGAAACCATTACTATCTGATCTGGTTCTTCTGAGATTTTTGCCTCACTACTCTTCGATTTTGAGTTTGGGTTCTGAAGCAACGTCTACCTCTGGTACTCCTATGCGTCCTCCATTTCCCGGCACTCCTGATTCCTCTGAGAAGTCTGCCAAATTAACTGTTGAGCTGGAAACGCAAGCAGTCAGTGTTTACTACGGCTCTCATTTGGCGGTGAAGCAGGTTTCTCTGAAGATTCCCAAGAATCACATCACTGCTTTTATTGGCCCTTCCGGCTGCGGCAAGAGTACTTTGCTGCGCTGCTTTAACCGCATGAACGATCTGATCCCGGGGGCGAGAGTAGAGGGATCCGTCATTTTTCACGGGAAAAACATCTACGATCCCGATGTAGATCCTGCTGAAGTGCGGCGGCGAGTTGGCCTGGTGTTCCAAAAGCCCAACCCTTTCCCCAAATCAATCTACGACAACATTGCCTTTGGGCCACGGGTCAACGGCTACCAAGGAGACTTGGATGAGCTGGTAGAGCGCACATTGCGTCAGGCCGTCCTCTGGGATGAGGTGAAAGACAAGCTGAAGATGAGTGGGCTCTCCCTTTCGGGGGGACAGCAGCAGCGTCTTTGCATTGCCCGCACCTTGGCCATCCAGCCGGAGGTTATCCTGATGGATGAGCCTTGTGCCTCGTTGGATCCAATCTCCACGTTGCGCATTGAGGAGTTGCTCAAGGAACTGGGCCGTCGCTACACGATCATTATCGTTACCCACAACATGCAGCAGGCAGCGCGGGTCTCCGACTTTACCGCCTTCTTCAACACTGAAGTCGACGAAGAGGGGGTTCGCTACGGACGGATGGTGGAGTTTAACCGCACTGAGAAAATCTTTAACTCTCCCGCCCATCGGGAAACGGAAGAGTACGTGAGCGGACGGTTCGGCTAATCTGCTGTTGGCGATCCCTCAATTCTGGTCAGTTGGGATCCCGCTCGCCTATTCTAATGGGCGGGAAGATCTATGCAAGGTGAGGCACCGGCGAGATGGCCAAGCGGGTGCGTCTGGATAGCTGGTTGGTGGAGCGCGGATATTTTTCCTCACGCCAGCAAGCGCAACGCTCCATTTTGGCAGGAGAAGTCTTTCTAAATGGGGTGCGGGCGGAAAAGCCTGGAACCTGGGTGAGCGGGGATCCAGCGGTGCAAGTCCAGTCTGGGCCTGCTTTTGTCTCACGGGGGGGAGAAAAGCTACAGGGGGCGCTGCAAACTTTTCCTGTTCAGGTGCAGGGTCGTATTTGTTTGGATGCGGGCATTTCCACAGGAGGTTTTACAGACTGCTTGTTGAAACGGGGAGCCCAGCGGGTCTACGGAGTGGATGTGGGCTATGGGCAACTGGCCTGGTCTTTGCGAACGGATGCGCGGGTGATCCTAAAGGAGCGGGCCAACTTGCGCCATCTGCAGCCGGAGGATCTGTACGGAAGCGAGGCACCTCCCCAGAGCTGGCCGGATTTGGCGGTGGTAGACCTGTCTTTTATTTCCCTGACTAAGGTGCTAGCTCCGCTGTGGAACCTGTTGCGTTTCCCACGGGAGGCGCTGTTGCTGGTGAAGCCCCAGTTTGAGGCGGGCCGAGACCAGGTGGGTAAAAAGGGGGTGGTACGGGATCCGGTTGTCCATGCCCGCGTGCTGGAGACGGTGATGCGCTCGGCCGTGGCCCAGGGCTGGCAGGTGCAAGGCTACACGTGGTCGCCCATCACTGGCCCTGCCGGCAATATCGAGTATTGGCTCTGGCTGGCTGAAGGAGAAGGGATCCCTCTCCCCAGCGGCAGTGCGCTACAACAGATGAGCGAGCAGGCGAGAGCGACTTTACATGCATAGATCGTCGATTTTGTCAATAAGCTAATGTGCTGGATTGAGGGAGATGAGCCAAAAAATTGAAGAATTATTTCAGGAAGGGATTCGGCGCTATGAATCCGGGGAAGCGGCCAAGACGTTAATTCCCTCTTTTGAGTCGAT
This sequence comes from Synechococcus sp. R60.1, assembly GCF_047461835.1. Taxonomy (NCBI): domain Bacteria; kingdom Bacillati; phylum Cyanobacteriota; class Cyanophyceae; order Synechococcales; family Synechococcaceae; genus Synechococcus; species Synechococcus sp. R60.1. Next base: position 16,333 of record NZ_JANSIA010000033.1, read on the forward strand.
CTGTAAGGGATCCCCAAAGGCGGCGGCGGCTTGGACGTGCTTGTCCTGGCTCTACCTTCTGGAGGGGCAGGCGGAAAAAGCTCTGAAGGCCGCCCAGACTGCTGTGAAGTTGGATCCGGTGGATGCCCAGCCCCGTGTGAATCTGACCCTAGCCATGCTGGAGCTGAAAAAAACCGGGGTACGCCAGCAGGTGGAGGCCATTAAGCAAATCTTGGCACGGGATCCCGAGCAGATTGAGGGTGTCAAATCCAACCTGCAAGAGGGAGGGAACCGCCGTCCTGCTTGGCCCCACTTGAGCAAGATTTACAACTGGCTCTTTGAAGAAGATTAAGTGACCCTATTCCTGGTTTTGCAACAAGACTTTAGGAAAATCTAGAGCTTTTTATTTTAATCTACAACTCTTAGCGATGTTCTCATGGAGTTGGTGCTAAACTTCTTGTACCCAATAGCAATATGGGATCCATTTATCGATAGGGGTTAGCTCTCGTCGCTTCTCTTCCCCGGCCTCAGTTGATTGATGAGATTGAACTCCGGGCTGGCGCGAGATGCTTAGCTCGGCGGTGGCTGCACTTCATTATATTGCAGTGGTGTTGCACTGCCGCCGCTTCCATAGCCACTGAATCGAGTCCCGTTTTCCAACCTCACTTTTTTGACGCCTTTGACTGCAGATGGGAGGAACTTTAAGATGAACCGTCAGACCGTTTGGGTTAAGAGCGATACCCGAAACCACCAAGGCCACTTCATCCCCCAGTCTGAGTATACTTTGGTCGAGGCTGACCAAAATGGCTGGGCGCTGATCTGTGCTGACAATGCCCGCTGCTATTATGTGGATCCCGAACAACTCCGGTTTGAAGCGGGATGAGGGCTGTTGCCACCTATTCAGGGCTTTTTGACCTCAGGGTGTAGGAGAGCCGGATTCCCGTCATGCATTCTCCCCATGCCTTTGGCGTGGGGTTTTTTATGGGATAAGGCAGAGGCCGGCAGCGGACTTGGTAGCGTTGGATGCACTTGTAACCCCGTCCATATGCTTGAATGAGGCCACTTTAGAGGGGTGGGCTTGGCCGGCAATCCTCACCCCATCCGCATACCCAAAAGGGGGTTTATCCATGTTGAACATTGGGCGGCAGTGGCCACGTTGGCTAAAGATATTGGTTATCACAGTTGTATTTGGCGTCGGTATTGTAGCTCTGACCATCGCCAGTTCGCCGGGATCCCCCAAGGCCTCTCACCCGCTGGATCCCCTGACTGCCGAGGAAATTAAAATGACGGCCAGCGTTATCCGCAAGGCCGAGAACTTGGCCGAGGATGCCACCTTTGTGCTGATCGATCTGCGGGAGCCCGACAAAGCCGAGGTGCTCAGCTTTCAGCCAGGGGATCCCTTTCGCCGAGAAGCTTTTGCCATCGTTTACGAACCGAAGGCCAACCGCACCCACGAAGCCATTGTCGACCTGATGGAAAACAAGCTGGTTAGCTGGACGGAAGTGACCGGTGTGCAACCGGCGATGGTGAGCAGCGAGTTTGGGTTGGCCGCAGAAGTGGTGAAGGCGGATCCCGGCTGGCAAGAGGCAATGCGCAAGCGGGGGATCACCGATTTCGACCGCGTGGCTGTGGATTGTTGGGCGCCGGGCAACTTGAGCGAAGAGGAAAAAGCCTCCGGAAATCGCTTCTGTCGCGGCATTTCCTACTACAAAGGCGACAACTGGAACTACTACGGTGCCCCCATTGAAGGGGTTTTGGCCACTGTGAACCTGAACACGGGAAAAGTCTCAAAGCTGATCGACGATGACACCCTTGTGGCCTTCTCCAAAGAGAGCTTTGACTACGACCTCGCTTCTCTGGGCAGCGTTCGCCCCGCCCCCAAACCTCTAAAAATTACCCACCCCGAGGGCGCCAGCTACGACATCAAGGGTAACGAGATCACCTGGCAAGGCTGGAAGTTCCGCTACCTGATGCACCCGCGCGAGGGATTGGTGCTCTACACTGCTCGCTACCAAGAGGGAGAAGAAGAACGGCCTGTGTTCTACCGGGTGAGCCTCTCGGAGATGGTGGTGCCCTACGGGGATCCCGATGAAACCTGGTATTTCCGCAACGCCTTTGATGTGGGGGAATACAACTTTGGCTTGCTCGCCAACACCATGGAGCTGGGCAAGGAGGTACCGGAGAACGGCCTGTTGCTGGATGCCGTCTTTGCCGACAACGATGGGGAGCCCTACGTGATGCCGGGGGTGATTGGCCTCTACGAGCGGGATAACGGCATGCTCTGGAAGCACTACGAGTACAACACAAAGCGCAACGATGTGCGCCGCAGCCGTGAGTTGGTCATGACCATGACCGCCGCCATCGGCAATTACGACTACGGCATTAGCTGGGTGTTTCACCAGGATGGCACCTTTGAAGTGCAGGCAGATCTGACCGGAATCGTCTTGGCCAAGGGTACAGATGCTGTGACGACTGCTGACGCGGATCCCTTTGCCCCCCTGATGGCACCCAATGTGGGCGGTACCAACCACCAGCACTACTTCAGCTTCCGGCTGGATATGGATGTGGATGGCACCGACAATGCCGTTATGGAGATGAACCTCAAGCCCCTGCCCCAAAGCCCCGACAACCCGGCAGGCAACGCCTTCATCATGGAGGAGAAGCATTTGCTCAGCGAAAAAGAGGCCGTACGGGACTTGAACATGGCCAGCAGCCGTAAGTGGGTCATCGTCTCCAGCAGCAAGACCAACGCCCTCGGCGCTCCTACCGGCTACGCCCTCATGCCCGGCCCCAATGCCATGTTCCTGCCGGTCGAGGGATCCAACGTGCGGGAGCGGGCCGGATTTGCCACCCACCACTTCTGGGCTACCCACTACCAGCCCGGCGAACTGTATGCTGCTGGCCCTTATCCCAACCAAAGCGGGCCTGGAGAAGGATTGCCGAAGTGGGTGAGCGACGACCAACCTCTAGAAGGGGAGGATCTGGTGGTTTGGTATTCCTTGGGCGTTTCCCATGTGCCGCGCCCAGAGGATTGGCCGGTGATGCCTGTACACAGAACGGGCTTTAAGCTGATACCTTGGGGCTTCTTCGACCGCAACCCGACAATCAATCTAGCGGAGCCGGCCTGATACTCGACTGGAATCTGGTTCAAGTTCAACTTTCAATACAACTTTTTTCAATACAACTTTCAATACAGAGGGTCTGGTCTGTCCCAGGCCCTTTTTGACTGCCACTTAGGGAGATTCCCAGGGTTAACCCCGCTCTCGCATGGCTTCGGCCAGCAGCCGGGCCACTTCTGGTCGAGAAAACTCCGGCGGGGGCACTTCACCGCGGCGCAGCATTTCCCGCACCTTGGTACCTGAGAGGTGAATGCGCTGGTGAGGCTGGCTGGGGCTGGTCTTGGCCGTGGCCATGGTGCCGGTGACGGTGCAATAGAAAGCATGTTCAAACTTCAAGGGAATGATGCCCAGCTCCCCCGGCTGGAACTCATCGAAAATGTGTTGGGCATCGTAGGTACCGTAGTAGTTCCCCACCCCGGCGTGATCCCGCCCCACAATGAAATGGGTACAGCCATAGTTTTTGCGAATGAGAGCATGGAAAATAGCCTCGCGGGGGCCGGCGTAGCGCATCGACGCAGGGTTGATGGCCAAGATCACCCGCTCCTTGGGGTAGTACTTTTCGATCAACACCTCGTAGCAGCGCATACGCACATCGGCGGGAATGTCGTCGCTTTTGGTAGCCCCCACCAGCGGGTGCAAAAATAGCCCGTCCACAATCTCCAAGGCACATTTTTGGATGTATTCATGGGCGCGGTGGATGGGGTTGCGGGTTTGGAAGCCTACAATGGTTCTCCAGCCTCTTTCCCGAAACAGTTGCCGCGATTGGGCCGGGTCAATCTGGTAGGCCGGAAAAAGAGGGTGGGGATCCCGCTGCAGGAGGGTGACGGGGCCGGCCAAATAGACGGATCCCTGCTCGTAGAGCACCTTTACCCCTGGATGCTGCTCATCGGTGGTGCGATAAACTTGCCGGGCTTCGTATGTTTTATCGTAGGTGAACTTCTCGGTCAGCTCCAGTAGGCCCAGGATCTTGCCCTCGGCACTGGCCAAGGCAATCATTTGCCCCTCTTTCAGACCCGCTGCCACTTCTGAGGAGACCGGCAGGGTGACCGGCAGCGACCAAGCCAAGCCATTGGCCAGGTGCATCGTTTCCAGAACGGCCTGGTAATCTTCCCGCCCCATAAACCCCGTTAGCGGGCTGAAGCCCCCAATGGCGATCATCTCCAGATCCGATTGGGCCCGCTCGTCGAGATAGAGGATGGGGCAATGTTCGGCTTTGGAACGCAGCTCCTGCGCCTGCTCAGGCGGGGCAATGCGGTTGATCAGGGTGCCCCCGTGGGGCGGAATGGCATCACCAGCAGGGAGAGTCGATGGAGATTGGCTCATGAGAAGGGCAGCGAGAACGACGGTTGTCCAAATCCAATATCCAGCTATCGAATCCCGGATCTCCAGGAAGCAGGGAAAAAAGCACAGGTCGGGCTGAAAACAGGAGGGAGCAGAACAGGTGGAGACCCCATCCAAATCACGCCCTTAGGGATCCCCTCCATCCCGGTTAATCCAACAAATAGGGGGGCATGCTTTCATCGGTGGCTGATACATTGTCGAAGATGGGCCGATTCATGATCTTCTTTTGCGCGTGCAGAGGCGAGGATTGGGGTTTGGGCTGAATGATGGGGGCTTGCTCTTTGGGTTTCCGTAACTCCTGGATGGTTTTGGCCCGCTCGTCCGCAACCGCTTGCAACTGCGCCAGCGCCTTTTGCAATTCGTCCCGATGGGCAGTAACCTGCTGCAATTGAGCTTGCAGGGTAGAGACTTTGTTTTGGTAGTCTTGCAAGAGTTGTTGAGCTTCGGCCAGTTGGCTTTTGAGGGCTGCAATTTCCGGCAATTCTGGGGTTGGTTCTGGGGGAGACTGAGAAGACATCGTTGTCGGCTCCTCGCCTGTGGGAGTAGACTCTGCGGAGGTGGGCTCTGAACTGGTTTTAGCACCGGCCTTGCGCCGAATTCCGCCGGAGCGGCGGGAAGTTTCCCCCGACGAAGGAAAGAGGCTACGGTCAGATCCAGTCACAAGAGCACCTCGTGTTCAACCAACTGTAGCAGCCGCTGACACACCGCCGATCCAGGCCGATAGTCCATCACCGTCAAGCCGTAGTCAAAGGCGATGCGCAAATCGCTGCTATCTGGAATGGTAACGGGTGAAAGCACATCCGCAAAAATCTGTTGCGCTTGCACATACAATTGCCCGGTGTGGGATCCCGACCAAATGCCCCCCGGCAGATAGCGGTCATCCAGCATTGTCAAAATGGCGCGGGCTTGGCTTAGCTGGCCTTTCAGGGCCTCAATGTAGCGCAAGGTTACTTCCGTGCAGGAGAAATCGGCGCGGTTGAGCCGTGTCGGGATCAACACCCGCTGGGCCACCCGCAGGGCATTGGCGGTGAGGGCATTCAGTTCTCCCGGCGTATCGAGAAAGATGAAGTCGTAGTCCGGCAGCAAGGGATCCAGTTGGCGCTGCAACAGATCCTGACCCGTCTCTCCGGCAGCAGCCAGTTGGGCCGCCACTTCCGCCATGGTGCTGTGGGAGGGCGCCACATCCACTCCCTTGTCCGTGCAGTAGATCACCTCTTCCAGAGGACGTTGGTGCTGCGGGTGTAAGCTGGCCCAAGCCGTTTCCGGTGCCGCCAGGGATCCGGCCCCTTCCAGGTAAAGGTTGCTGGCAGTGGCCTGGGACGTGAGATCGATGAGCAGAACTCGGTATCCCCGTTGGGCCGTCAACTGAGCCGCGTGGACGCAGAGGGTGGACTTGCCGGTGCCCCCTTTGTTGTTGGTAAAGGCCAGGATACGCGCCATCAGCTCTCCCTGCATTCTGTCTTGCCAACTTGTTCCCCTTCCCGAGCAGCTTGGCCAGATCCGACAGGACAGTCGTTGAGGTGGCCCCGCAGCAGTCTATGCTATTGGGTGTAGCCTGGTGGAGGACAACCATGCGCGATGTACTGGCGATCATCTTGGGAGGTGGGCGTGGCACCCGACTTTATCCCCTGACCAAGCGCCGCGCCAAACCCGCTGTGCCCCTGGCCGGCAAATACCGCCTCATCGACATCCCGGTCAGCAACTGCATCAACTCCGACATCGAAAAAATCTACGTCCTCACCCAGTTCAACTCTGCCTCTCTGAACCGCCACATCGTCAACACCTACCGCTTGTCTCCCTTTACAGGCGGCTTTGTGGACGTTTTGGCGGCCCAACAAACCCCTGACAATCCCGATTGGTTCCAAGGCACCGCCGATGCTGTCCGCCAATACCTCTGGCTGATGGACTCCTGGAAGCCGCGGGACTTCCTCATCCTATCTGGGGATCACCTCTACCGCATGGACTACCGCCCCTTCATCCAGCATCACCGGCAGGTTGGGGCCGATGTGACGCTGGCGGTGCTCCCCTGTGAAGAAAAAGTGGCCTCGGGTTTTGGCTTGCTCAAGCTTGGCGAGAACGGTTGCATCGTCGATTTCAAGGAAAAGCCAACAGGAGATCTGCTGAAAGCCTGCCAGGTGGACACGCAAGCTCTCGGCCTCAGCCCGGAAGAAGCCAAAGCCAAGCCCTACATCGCCTCCATGGGCATCTATGTATTCAAGCGAGAAGCTCTGATCGAGATGCTCAAAGTCAAGGAGCACACCGACTTTGGCAAAGAGGTGCTGCCGGCAGCCATCGGCAAGTACCATCTGCAAGCCTACCTCTTCCAGGGTTACTGGGAAGACATCGGCACCATCGAGGCTTTTTACCGGGCCAACCTGGCACTGGTGCAGCAGCCCAACCCGCCCTTCAGCTTCTTCGACAGCGAAATGCCCATCTACACCCGCCCGCGCTTTTTGCCCCCCAACAAAATCCTCGACTCCCAGATTGTCAACTCCATGATCGCCGATGGTTGCATCATCAAAAACGCCCAAATTCGCAACTCCATCATCGGCATTCGCAGCCGCTTGGAGGCCAACACCATCATCGAAAACACCCTGGTGATGGGAGCCGATTACTACGAGTCGGTAGAAGAGCGGCAGGCCAGGCTAGAGGAAGGGATCCCACCGGTGGGCATCGGGGCCAACTCTCACATTGTCAACGCCATCGTGGATAAGAATGCCCGCATTGGGCGCAATGTCCGCATCCTCAACAAGGATCACGTCACCGAAGCGCAGCGGGAAGAGGAAGGGATCTGGATCAGCAACGGCATCGTCACCATCATCAAAGACTCGGTGATCCCGGACAACACCATCATTTGAGGGGGAAACAGGCCGGCCCTGGCCGAGAAGGGGGCAGGATGGGGCTGACAGGCCCTTGCGCAGAAACGGCGAGGCTTTTTCTGTTAAGATGGATACCAAGAGCTTCAAAACAAAAGACTGTGAGATCGCTGGAGTGTGTTTAGTAGAATTTCATCCGTTGCCGCTTTGGAAGTTTACGATCCGCAATTGATCTGCCGCTATTACCGCTGGCGCCTGCCCCAAGTGATCGGTCGGGCGCTGGCCATTCTCTGGCCTTTCTTGTGGTTTGTCCTCTGTTTGCGCTGGGATCAACTGTGGGGCCACACTGATCGCAATGTGGGACGGCGCTCGGTGCAGTTGCGAAAGCTGCTCACCGACCTGGGGCCAACGTTCATCAAGGTGGGTCAGGCCCTCTCCACCCGCCCCGATCTGGTGCGCAAAGACTACCTAGAAGAACTCACCCAACTGCAAGATCAACTGCCGCCATTTCCCTCCGAGCAAGCATTTGCCCGCATCGAATCCGAGTTGGGCCGTCCGATTGCCGAGATCTTTGCCCAGATCTCTCCAGAGCCGGTGGCTGCTGCCAGTTTGGGCCAGGTTTACAAAGCGCAGTTGCACAGCGGCGAATGGGTGGCGGTGAAGGTGCAGCGACCCCATCTGCGAGAGCAGTTGAGCCTGGATCTGTACCTGATTCGCTGGGCCTCGACATGGCTGGGCCCCTGGCTGCCCTTGAACCTGGGCAGTACTTTGACGGCGGTGGTCGATGAGTTTGGCCGCAAGCTTTTTGAAGAGATCGACTACCTGCACGAAGGGCGAAACTGCGAGCGCTTCGCCGAATACTTCCGCGACGATCCGGATGTGTACGTGCCGCGCATCTTCTGGGCCTACAGCAGCCGCCGGGTTCTAACCCTGGAGTGGATCGACGGCATCAAGCTGACGGATGTGGAGCGCATTCGAGCAGCCAACCTGGAGGTGAAACAATTGGTGCGTATCGGGGTGGTTGCTGCCCTCAAGCAATTGCTGGAATACGGCTTTTTCCACGCGGATCCCCACCCAGGTAACTTGTTTGCCCTCACCGATGGCCGTATGGCCTACATCGATTTCGGCATGATGGATCAGCTTACCGAGGAAATGAAGGAGTACTTGGTGGATGCTCTGGTTCACCTGGTGGATCGCGACTACAACGCCCTGATCGATGACTTTATTCATCTGGGCTTTTTGCAGTCGGATGTCGGCCGCCAAGAGCTGATCCCCGCCTTGGAAAAGGTGCTGGCAGACGTGCTGACCCAAGAGGTGGTCAACTTTAACTTCAAAACGGCCACAGATCAGTTCTCCGACTTGATGTACCGCTACCCCTTTCAGGTGCCCTCCCACTTTGCTCTGGTGATCCGCTCTTTGGTGACCCAAGAGGGAGTAGCCCTCAGCCTCTATCCCCAGTTCCGCATCGTCGGTGTGGCCTATCCCTATGTGGCCAAGCGCCTGCTGACGGATGAATCGCCGCGTATTCGCCAACGGCTGCTGCAAGTGTTGATCAAAGACGGCAAGTTCCGCTGGAACCGCCTGGAGAACCTGATTCAAATTGCCCGCAGCGATGGGGGATTGGATTGGATCCCCACCGCCCAAACGGGTTTGCGCTACCTGATGTCGGAAGAGGCCCGCGATCTGCGTCGCCAGTTGGTGCTTTCCCTCACAGAAGATGATCGCCTTCACTTTGAGGAGCTGCAGCGTTTGTGGCAGTTGCTCAGCCCTGAACTTTCCCCAGCTTACCTCTGGCAGGCAACGCTGAGATCCCTACCCTCGACCGGCGATCTGCAACACACGTTTGCCGAGTTGAGGGAGCAGGTGCAAGCCCATCTGGAACATCTCAGCCGCTGGCGGCTACCTCAACCTTGGTCGGATTTGCTGGCAGGAGTGGGACAGGAAAGGTAGAACGGAAGAAGATGACTCAAGTTTATTGTTATTGAGCTGGACAAAAGCGTGGCAGATCAGAAAGGTGACTTCATTGCCGGTGTGGTGACCGGCGCCCTGTTGGGAGGGATCATCGGCGGGGTGATCGGGTTTGTGCTTGCCCCTCGACTCAGCAAGGGATCCGCCGAAGGCCAACGCCGGGATCCAGATCGCCTCAACGGCACCTCCGCAACCCCTGAACAACCGCGCCTCAGTGCTTCGGGTGAGTCGGCCATGTCCAGCGACTGGAGGAAGTGGGAAAATGAGGCAGAACGCATTGCTCAAGCCCGCCGCACTCTAGAGGCCAAGATTGCCGAGTTAAACGAGGCGATCCAGGCCACCCGGGCTCAGTTGCTTGTCAAGGAAGTGCCTGCCCCTGCTGCTGAGGAAAACTCTTGAGCTTGAGCGGGAAGAAGGAACCTCAGGGGTCTCCCGCCCATGTCAAACTAGAGGCGGCAATGGCTTTCTGCCTTGCATCTTTGGATGGGTTGCCATCGGATGTGAGGTTTGCCTCTGCTGACGGCGTTTGGTCTGTCTGACTGATCTGTGTTTTGTTCATTCCCTTCTCTGAACCGCTATGATGCTTAGCCACTTGTTGTCTCCTCTCGCCTGGATGGACGGCCTCTCCCTGGGGTTGGTCTACGGCACTGCCGCGTCTTTGCTGTTCCGCTCCCTTTACCAGTTCATTGTCATTTACAATGCTCTGCTGATCGTGCGGATTTTGCTGAGCTGGTTCCCGCAACTGAACTGGTCTAACCCCATCCTGTCGGTGCTCAGCCAACTCACCGATCCCTATCTCAACCTGTTCCGCGGCATCATCCCCCCCATTGGCGGCTTGGACTTTTCCCCCTGGCTGGCCTTCATTTTGCTCAGTTTTGCCATGCAGGTGGTGGGCCAGTTTGCCTAGCCGCTGTAGCACTGGATTCATCTGGATAGGCCGGGATCCCTTTACGATGGAGAGCTGCTTTTTTCGTTGCCCGCCATGCAGATCCCCGGCGTTGCCCACTACTGGCTGCTGAATGCTCAGGTTCCCCTGTCGGTACTGAAGGAGGCGGTGCCAGGAGCTGTTCCCAACCGCGATAACCTGGTGTTGCTGGATCTGGAAATCGAAGGGGGGCAGATCCGCCGAATCCAGCTGGCAACAGGGATCCCGCCCCAGGGGATCCCCGGCGTGGATCTAAGGCGAGGCCAGGTGTGGCCCTGCTTTGTGGATATCCATACCCACCTGGATAAGGGGCATGTGTGGCCGCGCACCCCCAATCCCGATGGTACCTTTGCCGGGGCGAGGCAGGCCGGCCAGGAAGATTGGGTGAAGATGAAGCAAGCCTATGACGGGGATCCGGAGCAGTTTCGGGAGGATCTCTACCGTCGCTTCAGCTTTGGTTTGCGCTGCAGCTATGCCCATGGATCCCAGGCAGTGCGCACCCATCTGGTCTGTGAGAATCCTCAGGTTATGGGGGCCAGCTGGGAGGTGTTTGTTCAGCTGCGCCGAGAGTGGGCGGGCAAGCTGGAACTCCAGGCGGTCACGCTTTTGAGCTTGGATGCCTTTCTCACCCCTGCAGGGGAGAAGCTGGCGGACAAGGTGGCGGAAGTGGGCGGGATCCTGGGTGGGGTGGCGGCGATGGGGCCGGAACTGGATCGGCAATTGGATCGGGTGTTTGCCCTGGCCAAGGAGCGGGGCTTGGCTCTGGACTTTCATACGGATGAGACGGATGATCCGGGATCCCTCACATTGAGACACGTAGCAGCGGCGGCCTTGCGCAACGATTTTCCCCATCAGGTGGTGTGTGGCCATTGCTGTAGCCTGGCTGTGCAACCGCCGGAGGTGGCCCACAAGACTATGGCCTTGGTCAGAGAGGCGGGAATTGCCGTGGTCAGCCTGCCCATGTGTAACCTGTACTTGCAAGCCCGTAACCCCGGCCATACCCCCCGCTGGCGAGGGGTGACGCTGCTGCACGAGCTGAAAGCCTTGGGCGTGCCGGTGATGATAGCCAGCGATAACTGTCGGGATCCCTTCTACGGCTTTGGGGATCACGATGGCTTGGAGGTGTTCCGGGAGGCCACCCGCATTTTGCACCTGGATACCCCCTATGGGGATTGGCCCCAGGCGATTACCACCACCCCTGCCCGCATCATGGGCTTGACCGAGCGAGGGCAAATTGGGGTGGGCTTGCCGGCAGATCTGGTGCTGTTCAAGGGACGTGGCTTTGACGAGCTGCTCTCGCGACCCCAACATGACCGGGTGGTGTTGCGTCAGGGGCAGGCCATCGACACGACTCTGCCGGACTACAGCGAACTGGACGACTTGATGGAGAAGGTGGGGACAGCGCTCAGCTCCGAGAAGTAGAGCGGGGTCACAGTCGTTTCAAGTTAGATTAAGACACTTCCCAATTGCTCCTCTCTCCCTTTGCCTGGAGGTGGTGGTTGTGGCAGCGGCGCGGAACGCTGGGGCGGCACCGTAGAGCATGCCTCTAACCCCCAAAACCCTGAACTTTGCTGAATTTACTGAGCTTTAGGCGGTTTGGCAAAAGTCATTG
>NZ_JANSIA010000034.1:0-28054 GCF_047461835.1 Synechococcus sp. R60.1
CCCTCTGAGGTATGAGCGATATCTATCCTTCCCAAATCCACCCCGATCACCTTGTCGGTATCTTGTTGCTTGGGTGGTTTTTTCTCTACGCAAATCTGGATGTAGTAGGAGCCGTCTCTGCGCTTGACCAGAGTGGCCGATTTGGGATTGGAGCCCGCCAACTGTTCTCTCTGGTAACGGCCAATCGCCAGCTCAAAGCGCTCTCGACCCTCCACCGTGGTCAGCGACACCGTCCAGTCTTTCTCGCGGAACGAAAAGATACGAGCGTCATAGGTCGCGAAGCCCCCCTTGAACGCTTTGACGGGGCGGTTTTTCTGTCGGGCAACCTTGCGGGCACCGGCCAGCCGTCTGCAGACCTGCTGAGCCAAGTTACTGGACAAGCCGAACCGGGCACGGATTTCGCGGTAGCACAGAGATTGAAGTTTAACGGCGTTGGTGACTTTCTCGGGCGTGTTTTGGTTGACCCAGTTCAACGCCTGCACAAAGGCATCCAAGGTCGCGTCCAACTTTGCGGCCTGCGACTGGGACACCTTGAGCTTACAGGAGACGGTCAGGACTTGGGTCATGGTTCTATCGTAACTTCCGCATTCCTCCCGACACTGACCCTACGGGTACAGTGCGGGGCTCCTGCGATTTCTAGCTGAAGATCATCGACGATGGCTGTGGTATGCCGGAGTCCAAGAGCGGGGCGGATCCCGCCCAGCCGCCCGGCCATGGCCACGGGTTGCTCAACATGCGCTACCGAGCCGAGTTGATCGGGGCAAGCATTGCTTGGCGTAGTCGCCGCTTTGGCAGTGGCACAGTGGTGGAACTGCGGATCTCTTTGCCGCCGAGTTCCTAATCTTGTCCCCAGCCCAGTCTTTTCAAGGTAGCGGACGCAGCATTTTCGGTCTCAACCTGTTCTATAGTCGTTTAAGCTCAACGGATCCCCGGTTGTCTGACCCGTTTGTAGGGGATCCTCTCACGCTGGCAAGGCGGAGTTTTTGCGCTGTCGTTAACACTGCGAGGAGAAGCATCTGTGGCCTATCGTGTGACTTTGATCCCTGGGGATGGCATTGGCCCGGAAGTGGCCAAGGCGATGACCACGGTCTTGGAGGCTACTGGGGTTCGGTTCGAATGGATCCCGGTAGAAGCAGGAGTGGAGGTGATCGAGAAATACGGCACCCCCTTGCCGCCCCAGGTGTTGGAGTCCATTCGGGAAACCAAAGTGGCGATCAAAGGGCCGATTGGCACTCCCGTAGGTACTGGCTTTCGTTCGGTCAACGTGGCCATTCGCAAGGAGCTGGATCTCTACGCCAATCTGCGCCCGGCCAAATCCATGCTCGGTGTCAAAAGCCCTTTTCAAGACATTGACCTAGTGGTGGTGCGGGAAAATACTGAAGATCTCTATGCCGGGATCGAGTTTGAACGGGGCACGCCGGAAGCCATCCAGGCGCGGGAGGAAATGATGCGCCTTTCCGGCAAACCCATCCGCGAGGGATCCGCCATTGGCATCAAGCCCATTTCGGACTTCGGCAGCCGCCGCATTGTCAAATTTGCCTTTGAGTACGCCCGCCAGAATGGCCGCAAGAAGGTGACGGCAGTTCACAAAGCCAACATCATGAAGTTCACCGATGGCTTGTTTTTGCAGGTGGCGCGGGAGGTGGCCCAGGAGTACCCCGACATCGAGTTTGAAGATCGCATCGTGGACAACATGTGCATGCAACTGATGCAAAAGCCGCAGCTCTACGATGTGCTGGTGCTCACCAACCTCTATGGGGACATCATTTCCGACTTGTGCGCGGGGATGATCGGCGGGCTGGGGGTGGCGCCGGGGGCCAACATCGGCGACGGCATTGCGGTTTTTGAGGCCATTCACGGCTCTGCTCCCAAATATGCCGGCCAAAACAAAGTCAACCCCTGCGCTCTGATCCTCTCCGGGGCGATGATGCTGCGCTACCTAGGAGAGCGGGAGGCTGCCGCAAGGGTGGAGGCGGCGGTGCAGGCGGTGATCGCCGAGGGCAAGCAGGTCACCTATGACCTGGCCACAGGGGATCCTGTCGGCACTCAGGAGATGGCAGAGGCCATTGCTGCCCGCGTGCGGGAGATGGCTTCGCAGTAGGGTTTGGCGCCAAATGTTTCTGATCCCAGGCTCCCCAAGGGAGGGGGGCTAGAGGACTCAATACCCCAAAACCGGATCCACCACCCCCAGCAAGGGATCCCCGGCCCGGAAGCGCCGCACATTTTCTCGCACCCGCTTAGAGAGGGCTGGGACAATCATGGCATCGGTAAGAGCAGTGTGGGGGGTAATCAGGCAGTTGGGCAAGCTCCAGAGGGGATGCCCATCCGGTAGGGGCTCGGGATCCGTGACATCCAAGGCGGCCCCGCGAATGACCCCCTGCTGCAGGGCGGCCACCAAGTCGGAGGTCACGATGTGCTTGCCTCGCGCCACATTCACCAGCCAGCACTGGGATCCCATCTGCTCCAACTCAGCTTGGGCGATGATCCCCTCGGTTTCCGGCGTGAGGGCCAAAGCCAGGATCACCACATCTGCCCCTGCCAACACCGTTTGCCGTTCCGCGAGTGTCACCACCCGCGTGGCCCCCGGCAAGGGATCCGCCTTGCGACGCACCACGTCGATGGAGCATTGAAAAGGCTGCAACAGCTTGATCAACTCTTGGGCGATGCCCCCGGCCCCGAAAATGACCACACGGCTACCCCAGAGGCTGGTACCGGAGCCCTCCTGCCAAGTTTGGGCCAAGGCGCGGATCTTCAAGTCGCGCAAGCCGGCCAAGGTCAAGGCCAAGGCATGTTCCGCCACTGGCTGGGCATAGACCCCCTTGCCACAAGTCCACACATAAGCGGGATCCAAGACTCCCGCCCGAACAAAGGGTTCCACCCCTGCCCAGGGCAGCTGCACCCAGCGGATCCCTTTCCCTTCCGCCAGACAGCACTTCAGGCCGGGCACATCAAAGGCATCGGCCCAGACCAAGGCTTCTGCTTCTGCCAGGGGCACAATTTTGCCACCCCCTGCCAAAACAGCCTCTTTGAGCCAGGGGCGAAGATGGCCGGGTTCGACGGCAATGCGTTTGCCTTGGATGCCCATAGGAACCGTTGGATGAGGCTTTCCCCTTGCCAGGATACTGTCGGCAGAGCGAGAGATGGCATGCACGGGCAGCCGCAAAAACCGGTGATCGAGTGTTAAGGGATCCCAAAGGGATCCTGGGCCACTTCCATAGGATCGCTAGGGTGAAAATTAGGGCTGCTGTGTTGGCTCAATCCTTAAGTAGGTAGCATTCCCCAATGACCCTATCCGAACTGCTGATCTTGGTGACGCTGCTCTTTCCCGGGATCCTGTTGTCGCTCATTGTGATGGGAACCTTTGCCGCAGGGGGATAATCATCTCCCAATGACAATGGTGAAGCCCTAAAGACGTGAAGACATGTCCAAAACCAAGCTGAGCGCCTGGGTCATGGGCTGGGGGTTAGCCTGCACTGCTGCTCTCTTTTTGCCCAGCGTGGCTGCTCAAGCTCAGGTGACCCTCGGTGTGCAGCCGGTGCGGGTGGTGCAAGGGATCCCTTTGTACCAGAAGGAGGTTTGGGTTGGAGACAATCGGATCCCCGTTTCTATCGTGGTCATTTCTCTCGCAGCGGGCCAACTGCGGCCTATCTGGGCTGCACCTGCGGGGCTGGTGGGTCTGGGGGAGCTGTCTTCCTTTGGCCCCGAACAGGGAGCAGTAGCCGCCATTAACGGTGGGTTTTTCAACCGCAACACCCGTCAGCCGCTGGGGGCAATTCGTCGGGATGGCCGTTGGATCTCCAGCCCCATTTTGGGTCGTGGGGTCATCGCCTGGTCGGATGGGACGGCAGGGCAAGAAGGGGGATCCGTGCGCTTTGCCCGTTTGCGGATGCAAGCAGAGCTGCGCAATGCCATTGGGGATCAAATCCCAGTGGTGGGCATCAATACAGGCTATATCCTGCCCGGCATCTCCCAGTTCACCCCCGACTGGGGATCCACCTACACCACCCAAACGGACGACGAAATGCTCGTGATGGTGCGGGAGGATCGGGTGCAAGAGATTCTGATGGCTGGCCTGGCCGGCAGTTTAACGGTACAGATTCCCAGTGAGGGGTATGTATTGGCAGGGCGGGGGCTAGAAGGTGCCCTAGAAGCCCGCAAGCTGGTTCCTGGGGATCGCCTCAGCTTTTATCTGCGCTTGGATCCGCCTGAGCTGGAAGCCTATCCTCACCTCTTGGGCGCAGGGCCGCTCTTGCTCTTAGATGGGCAGGTGGTTTTGGATGCCCGATTGGAGGCATTTCAACCCCTCTTTCGCAGGCAGCGAGCCGCCCGCAGTGCCATCGGCCAACTGGACAGCGGACATTTGCTGCTGGTGACCGCCGGCAATGCCCAGGAAAACCAAGGGCTTACCCTGCTGGAGATGGCGCAGTTGATGCAGCAATTGGGCTGTCGCCATGCCTTGAACTTGGATGGGGGCAATGCTTCCACCTTGGTGCTGGGGGGAGAAGCCGTCAATTGGGAACACCGACACCCAGAAGCCAGCCCACTCAACAGCGAGACGGATCCCAGTCCATCCCGGCGGCGTACACCCCGAGTTCACAATGGCCTAGGGTTTTTCCCAAGCCCAAGTCGGTGACAGAAAACTTTTGTGCCGGCGGGATGGAGTCTTTTCCCTTTGATCCAGGGATCGAGGGTGGGATCCCCGGACTTCCCGGCTGCTTGGATGAGGGATCAGGTATTCTCCAGGATTGGATCTACCTTCTCAAGAAAAAGATCTCTCCCCCCGCCAGAGGAAGGACTCGGCTTTGATTGCGCAATGGGATCCCGGCAATCTCAGCACCCAAAGCCCCAGAGCTTTTTCAGGTCAATTTTAAGTGGGATCCAAACTGAACGCCCAATGCTCATTTCTCATAACAGAAATAGAGATTAAATTAAGTAGAAAACATTGGCCTTGAGACCGGTAAGAAAAATGATCAAAGAGGCGATCTCTTGAAGAAGACGACCTCAGAGTATAAAAGGCACGCAATTCTTTACGCTTCTGCTAAATCAGATGCTGGTTTTCAAAAAAGTATTGTCAATAATCCATTTTTTGACGAAGATGATTGACGAATTTATATTTCTTCACTCTCGAGGTTAGAAATTAACTCCTTGGACTTTTGGTTACAATTCTCTCTACTACGAATGTTCGCTAATGTGTAGGCCTACCCGGCTCCCGACCAAATGTATAGTTATTTTAAAAATGACTATCTCTCCTGGTGGACAAGGCTTTTGGGGTAGGTTGACCCTTGCTCCTCTCTCGTGGGTGGGCTGCTGGTGCTGGCATTCCTGTTTGTGAGAGTTAATCTTATTTGGAAGAAATTGATCTTTTTCTCAAATTTTTATAGAGCACCTCTATACTCAAGTGAGATAGCCCCACACACAAGCTTCTGGGCTAGGCCTGAAATTTTATTGAGATCCCCTGTCAAAGCTTTTCAGGTATTGCCTCTTGTGCCAAAAGGCTAGGATGGGCAAGGATTGTATTTTCTATTACTCTATTGGGGATGATTTGTATGCTGGCCGGAAGCAGAACCGACTCATTGACGGATACGCACAGGTGGTGTTTCATGGAATCCATAGCCGACGCTCTCCACCACTTGTAGGCCCTATAACCTAGGGCCGTGTTCTCTAGCCTGCTCGCGAGATAGAACGTGGTTTGCACTGCTTCTCCAAATCCTATGCCTTCCTCCAAGGATGCCGCTCCTGTAGCCCGCGCCAAACAGCCTGCGGCTCAAGCCAGCCCTGCTGCCGGCGAGCTTTTCCTTCAGCAGAATGGATCCCTCTCCGCCCAGTTGGTTCCCCAGGGATCCCTGCAGCTTTACACCCACCCCAGCCGGGGCATGTTTACGCCCGTCATGGCTCAGGCGATGCGCTTGGCAGGCCAGGGAACGCGGGTGCTGATCGTGCAATTTCTCAAGGGTGGGATCAATCAGGGGCCCGCAAATCGTCTCTCCCTGGGCAGATCCTTGGAGTGGGTTCGCTGTCGCCTGCACCGGTGCATCGATACACCTCACCTAGAGCCTGAGGAGCGGGTGGCATTGGATGAGCTGTGGCAATTTACCCAGGAGGCTGTCAGGAGTGGCCGCTATGACTTGGTGGTGTTGGATGAGCTGAGCTTGGCTGTGAAGTTGGGCCTGATCTCAGAAGCTGAAGTGCTGAGCTTAATCGACCAGCGCCCCATCTCCATGGACATGGTGATCACCGGGCCGGAGATGCCGGATTCGTTTCTGGAGCGGGCCGACTTGATCACGCAGCTGCGCCTACGTGGCATCCCAGGCCCAGGGCTCCGCACTGCCGATGGGAATGTTGCCTGTTCTCTGGATCCCCCTCAAGTCAGCGGCACAGGTGCTATGCCTACAGCAGCCCATGTTGCTCCGCACCGCTAGCGCAAACAGTTTCCGCTCCGAAAGACCTAGGCAACACGGGTCGCGTCAGGGGGGCGGAGTCCCAATAAGACTGGAGCTTGTCCACCAGATGTGCCCTCACTCTCCAGGAAGCCGGCTGTAGCCATGTTGAAAAACGACCGCTGGATCTGTGAGCAAGCGCGGCGAGGGATGATTGAGCCCTTCTGCCCTGAGCTGGTGCGCGCTGTTGAATCTCGGCCCGTTTTGAGTTACGGGCTGTCCTCCTATGGCTACGACATCCGCCTGTCGCCGGTGGAGTTCAAGATCTTTCGCCATGTGCCCGGCACAGTGGTGGATCCCAAACGGTTTAACCCCAAGAATCTGGAAGCGGTGGAGCTGCACCACGACGAGATGGGGGATTACTTTATCATCCCGGCCCACTCCTATGGGTTGGGGGTGTCTTTGGAGCGGCTGCAAGTTCCGGATAACATTACCGTGATCTGCATTGGCAAATCTTCCTATGCCAGGGTGGGCCTGATTGCCAACCTGACGCCCGCTGAGGCGGGATGGCGGGGTTATCTCACCCTGGAGTTTTCCAACGCCTCCAGCGCCGACTGCCGTGTGTACGCCAACGAAGGGGTGGTCCAGCTTCTGTTTCTGGAAGGGGATCCCTGCCAAGTGACCTACGCCGACCGCGCCGGCAAGTATCAGGATCAGCCGCAGCAGGTGGTGGTGGCCAAGGTTTAGCCGCTTCCCTCAAAAGGGAGAGGGTTGGCGGGATCCGGTTGGCTATGCTGGATCCACGTAGAACCCCATCTTGATTCATCTCCATGCCTGACTCTTTTTCGCCTGCTGCCGCTCCCCCCGGTGAGGCTGAGCCTTTGGGCGATAGGGAGCCCAATCCGGATCTGCTCACAGCTTCCTACGACTACACCCTCCCTCCAGATCGGATTGCGCAAACGCCGGTGGAGCCCAGGGATCAGGCGCGGATGCTGGTGGTGTACCCGGATAGGCACGAGCATCGCCGCTTCTGCCATCTGCCTGACTACCTGCGGGAGGGGGATCTGCTGGTTCTCAACGATACCAAGGTGATCCCGGCCCGCCTGTTCGGGGCCAAGGAACCCTCCGGGGCGCGGGTCGAAGTGTTGCTGCTGGAGCCTTGCCTGGAAGGGATCCCTGCCGCTGCGCAACCTCTGCCGGATCAGGCGTGGAGCTGGCGGGTTTTGGTCAGGCCGGGCAAACGGGTGAAGGTGGGGGATCGGATTGGTTTTTGGAGCAAGCAGGGATCCCCCTCTGGGCTGAGAGCCACTGTCCTGGATTTGGATCCGGAGACCGGTGGGCGAGTGGTGCAGTTTGAGTGGGAAGGGGCGCAACCTTTTGAGGAAATCCTGGAACAGGTGGGCCGGATCCCGCTTCCTCCCTACATCAAGGCTTCCGGATCCCCGGGCTCAGGACAAGTTCGCCCTGAAGACTACCAAACCCTCTGGGCCAAACACCCCGGCTCGGTGGCTGCTCCCACGGCAGGGCTGCACTTTACCCAGGAGCTGCTGGAGCGGCTGGCCCAAAAAGGGATCCAAACGGCCTACATCACCCTGAACATCGGCCTGGGTACCTTCCGACCGGTGGAAGCGGAGCGGGTAACCGAGCATCGTCTCCACAGCGAGTGGCTCAAGGTGCCGGCAGAAACGGTGGCAGCCATCCAAAAAGCCCAAGCCCGAGGGGGGCGGGTGATCGCGGTGGGAACAACCGTGGTGCGCTCTTTGGAAACCGCGGCAGCCTCTGGCACCTTGCAGCCTTGGCAGGGGAAAAGTGATCTCTTCATCTACCCCGGCTACTCCTGGCGGGTGGTTCAGGGACTGGTCACCAATTTTCACCTGCCCCGCTCCAGCCTGATGATGCTGGTGGCTGCGCTGATCGGGCGGCAAAGGCTGCTGGCTCTCTACCGAGAGGCCGTCGACCAGGGATATCGCTTCTATTCCTTTGGGGATGGCATGCTGATCCTGCCCTAGGGCTGGGGCTGACCTCCCTGGGATCTCTTGCAGGAACCGGCCTCTGCTTCTGGGGTCGAAGGACGGTCTTGGCCGCCGGCAAACCAATTCTGGATGCGATCCCATTCCACCTGGTGGTAGCCGTCCACCGCCCAATTGGCCCGCCGCTGCAGCATGTGCAGAGGAAAGAAGGTAGCCAGCGCCAGCACCGGGATCCCTGCCGAACGGGCTGCCTGAATGCCGGGGTAGGTGGCCTCAATGCTCAAGCACTCCTGGGCAGGCAATTCCATCCGCTGCAAAAGCAGGCGGTGCAAGTGTCCTGGGGAAAGCATTGGGTCTGCATCATCCCCCGTCACTCGGTAGGAGCGCACATCGGTCAACCGTATCAGGGCCGGGCAACAGGACTGGAAACGCTCCAGAAAAGCGGTCACCTCGGCTGCCGCTTGGCCACACAGCAGGCCGACCTTCAGTTGCAGCCGCTCCAGCGTCTCCAAAGTTTCCCTCAGGCCGGGAATGAGAGGCAATTCCCTCTGCCCCTGCAAAGCCTGTCGGTAGTATAGGGCCTTGCGTTTCAGCAGCTCTTCCAGCTGCTTGGGGTTGAGCACCCGCCCCTGCTCCCCCCACAGAGCCGGCAGGCGCTCTCGATCCGGTCGGCCCAGGTATTGCAGCCGGTAAAGCTCCCGCTGCCCAGGGGATCCCGACTTCGGCCAGCACAGGTTCCAGGGGCGCAGGTTCTCTTCCACCAGCAGTTGGTTGATGGCCTGTAGGTGCAAGTTCTCGTCATCGGCCACCACTCCACTCCAGCTCAAGATCACCCCTTGCAGCCCCATATGGGCGACATCACCCTCTGCTAACGACCGCAACCCAACTGCATCAAAGCAGATGGCTTGTCTATCCATTTTGGACGCGACGCTCGAACTCTTCGCGGGTGGCGTCCACCAATTGCACTGCCTCTGGATAGAGCTGAGGATGGTTTTGCTTCAGCCAACTGAGCACCCGCGCCAATTGAGCTGCACACAGATCCAAATCCGCTTGAAAAATAACCGCCGCCGCCATGTGCTGAGCATATTCGGGCGGGTGACCCTGCTGCGCCAGCTCCGCCGTCAAAGCGGCCAAGGCCTGTTGGCGAACTGAGGGCAGTGAACTTTCGGGAGAAGACATAGGCCAAGCCCTTCAAGCGGGAGAGTAGCGGCGCAAGGCCAGCGTGACGTTGTGCCCACCAAACCCAAAGGCATTCACCAAAGCGGCCTCAACAGCCATCTGCCGCCCCTTGTGGGGGACAAAATCCAGCCCTTCGCACTCGGGATCGGGGTTGTCCAAGTTGAGAGTGGGAGGAACCCAGCCGTGGTGGATGGCCAAAGCTGTGGCCACCGTGGCAATGCCGCCCGCTCCCCCCAACAGGTGGCCGGTCATGGACTTGGTGGCGCTGATGGCCAAACGGGGGGCATGCTCGCCGAAGACCGACTTGATGGCCTGGACCTCGGCGATATCCCCTACAGGGGTGCTGGTGGCATGGGCATTGATGTGTTGCACATCCCCAGGCTGAAGCCCGGCATCCTTGAGGGCCAGCCGCATCGCCCGGGCCGCTCCCTCGCCGCCGGGGGCAGGGTTGGTCATGTGGTGGGCATCGCAGGTGAGGCCATAGCCGACTATCTCCGCATAGATCTTGGCCCCGCGGGCGCGGGCGTGCTCCAACTCCTCCAGCACCAGGATCCCTGCTCCTTCCCCCATGACAAAGCCATCCCGATCCCGATCAAAGGGCCTACAGGCTTGCTCCGGGGTGTCGTTGCGGGTGGAAAGGGCCTTCATGGCACTGAACCCCGCCATGGACAAAGGGGTGACCGCCGCTTCCGTGCCACCTGTAATCGCCGCTTGCACCTCTCCCCTCTGGATGAGCCGAAAGGCATCGCCAATGGCGTTGGAGCCAGAGGCACAGGCCGTAACTGTGCAGGAATTGGGGCCTTTGGCGCCAAAATGAATGGCCAGGTGACCCGCAGCCATATTGGCGATCATCATGGGCACCATGAAGGGGCTACAGCGATCCGGCCCTTTCTGCAGATAGATGGTCTGCTGCTCTTCCAAGACGCGGATGCCGCCGATGCCGGTGCCCAAGATCACCCCCACTTGCTCAGCGTTGAGAGCGGTGATGCGAAAGTCAGCGTCCTCCAAGGCTTGCCGGGTGGCCGCCATCGCCAGGTGCACAAAGCGGTCGGTGCGCTTGACATCCTTGCGATCCAAATAGTCGAGGGGATCAAATCCCTTCACCTCTCCGGCAATACGGCAGTCGTGGCGGGAGGCATCGAAATGGGTAATCGGCCCAATGCCGGAGCGCCCTGCCAGCAGGCTCTGCCAAAACTCGGCAGGAGAGTTGCCGATAGGGGTGACCGCACCCAGGCCCGTAATCACAACGCGGCGGGTTGGTCTGTAAGCAGTGGCGGGATCTGTGGTAGCCATCGTCCGGTGTTAGCCCGGGGGTATAGAGTCAGAACTGGGGGCAGACTAGGCAGCTTTCTTCGAGAGGATGTAGTTAACAGCGTCTTGCACGGTGGCGATCCTTTCTGCATCTTCATCGGGGATCTCCAGGTCGAATTCCTCTTCAAAAGCCATGACCAGCTCCACCGTATCAAGGCTGTCGGCCCCCAGGTCGTTCTGGAAATTGGCTTCTGGGGTCACTTTGTCATCTTCCACGCCCAGTTGATCGGACACGATCTTGCGAACACGGCTATAAACTTCGTCTGCGCTCATGCTTGGAATCCCAACTCTCGATTCAGCGTGTCTTGGCCGGGCCAACCGGCGGCCAATGAAGCAATCCCTATTGTATCGGACAATGGATCCCCTCTTGTGAGCAGCCTCACCTGCATTGGCTGCTGCGGCCAGGGTATGGGAATTGGGCGGCAGCCTTTTCGGTTGTGGGAAAGAAAAGCTAGTATAGTCCACTGCGTCTCTACAACTGGATCCTCAAGGAGAACTCGCTTCCATGCCCCGCGCTTACGAAACGATGCTGATTGTGCGTCCTGATCTGTCAGATGAACCCCTCGAACAACTGCTCAGCAGTCAGGAGGCAATCCTGCGAGAGAACGGAGTAACCCACGTGGAGATTACCAATAGGGGCAAGCGCCGCTTTGCCGGGTTTGAGATGAAAAAGTTTAAGGAAGGTCTGTACATCCAGTTCAACTACGAAGCCGAACCCAGTGCGGTGGCTGCCTGGGAGAAAAACCTGCGCATCAACGAGAGTGTGCTGCGCCACATGACTCTCCGCGTCGGCTAGGTTTGACGGCATCCTGGCCTGCGGGCATGATGGAAGTGCCCTGAGCTGCCCCTTATCCCTGGATGGCTCTGTTATGAACTCGATTGTGTTGATGGGCGAGGTTCTGTCTGAGCCAGAGCTGCGCTACACCCCTGATAACTTAGCTGTTGCGTCCTTGGTGATTGGCTTTCCCAGCTTGCGCCCGGATGAGCCGCCCTACCGGGTGCGCGTTTCCTCTTTTGGAGAACTGGCCAAAAGGGTGGTGGACACCTGCCATGTGGGCGACCAAATCACAGTGGAAGGCCAACTGCACATGAATGTGGTGGAGCGAGATGGGCGCAAGGAAAAGCTGGCCGAGATCACCGCGCGCCGTGTCCATCAGCTGGGATCCGCTCGCGTCCTCTCTCTGACGGGGATGGGTGAACCGGCGATTGTGGAATCCTCTGAGGGGGATGTGGTTTCCCCACCGGAGCCGGACGATCTCCCGTTCTAACGGTTGCGAGACTTGCCGGGATCCCCCATGTCTCAGGAACTTGCTGCGGGTGAACCTTTGAGATCCCTGCAGGTCATCGGCTACTCGGTGCAGGGACGTCCCATTCACCTTTGGCAGCTCACCCAAGGGATCCGCTCCTTGCTGCTGCTCGGCGGGGTACACGGGGACGAGGTGGAAGGATACACTCTGATCGAGCGCTATGTGGCCTCGGGGAGATGGGGATCCTTGGCCGGGAAGGCGACCTTGTGGGCGATCCCACGCCTGAACCCGGATGGCTGTGCCTTGGGGCAACGGCTCAATGCCAGCGGTGTGGATCTCAACCGCAATCTGCCCACCCAAGATTGGATCCCGGCCTCTTTGGAAGCTCGCTATCCGCCCGGAGCAGCCCCAGGCTCCGAGCCCGAGACGCAGGCGTTGTTGGGGGGCTTGGCCCAGATGCGGCCCCAATTTATCCTTTCTGCCCACTCCTGTCAGGCACACCCCTGTGTGAACTACAACGGCCCTGCCCTTGAGCTGGCCCAGGTGATGGCCGCTTGCAACGGCTTGCCCATTACCGCCGACATTGGCTACCCTACCCCTGGTTCTCTGGGCACTTGGGCAGGGCAGGAACGGCGGATCCCAACCCTAACGCTGGAAATCCTGCGGGGCACTCCCCTCGATCAAGTCTGGCAAGAGCAGGCCGAGGCGCTGCAGGCGGTGTTGGAGTGGGCAGCCCAAGGCGATGCCTTCTGACCGGTGTCAAGATCTCTGAACTTTCGTTGCCAATCTGCCTAGTTCGTTCAAGATATCTGGGGTTTTCTCGCCCAAATCTTCTACAACACAGATAGGTGGGGCAGAGCAGAGGGGAGCTTGGAGTCGAGGGAAAAGGGGTCAGAGGTCAACCCCGAAGTCACGCTGCTTCTGCCTTGTGCCCCGCTGTTAGCCATCTGGAGGAAGCCAATATGTTCAGCAGGATTTTGGTGGCAGTGGATCGGTCGGAGCTGAGCCAGGGAGTATTTCAAAAGGCCGTCCAAGTGGCCAAGGCCATGCAGGCCCAGATGATGATTCTCCATGTTCTGTCTCAGGAAGAGCCGGGCGCCCCAGAGCCGCCGATGATCCTGGGGGTAGATTACAGCTCCGCCATCAGCGCCGAGCTGTGGCAGTCCTATCGGGAGCAATGCGCCATCTTCGAGCAAAACCAGATCGACTACCTGCGCTCGCTGGTGGAGAAAGCGGCTGAGCACGGGATCCGTGCTGAGTACAGCCTCAACTACGGCAACCCCGGTCGAGTCATCTGCGATCTGGCCCGCTCTTGGGATGCGGACTTGGTGGTGGTGGGCCGCCGCGGCCACTCCGGCCTGAGCGAGCTGTTTCTGGGCAGCGTCAGCAACTACGTGCTGCACCGCGCCCCCTGCTCGGTGTTGACGATACAAGGGGAAGCCCTGAAAAAAGCAACCCAAACCGCGGAGGAGAAGACAGCTACCTCTGCTGGCTAAGGCTCTAGGAACTCGGGGGCGAGGGGGTGGAAGGCGGTTGCGTGAGTGGGGCGGAGTCCTTGCTCTCCGGCTGGCCCTCCAAGAGGCGATTCACTTCGGTTTCCAGGCTGTTGAAGGTGCTCAGCTCGATCACGGCAATGTCCGGCTGGCGGCTGCTTTGCACATAGGCCCGCAAGCCAGAGGAGGCCAAGCTCAGGGCCAAGGGATCCTGCTCGGCGTCAGGCTTGGGCTCAAAGGTCAGCCGTAGGTCGGGCTCAGACAACAGCCTTTGGGCTTCCGCGTCGGCCTGTTCCACAAACTCCTTGGCGCGGGCAGCATTCAGGCTGGAGAACAGAGAGCCGAGATCCACAGGCTGGCCCGGTCGCTCCGGGTTTTCCCAGCGCAGCTCCAAGGATCCCTTCTCTGAAGGCCGAGGGGTGAGGGTGACCTTTTCCCCTTGGGATTCTAAGGTGACTTGGCCCACTTGGTTGGCGTTGAGGCGGGCAATGCGGTGATCCCGCAGCTCTTCCAAGTCGGAGCGGAGAATATCGGCGGTGGAGGTGAGCAAGGTGGCTACTGCCGGGTGCTCAGAGGTGATGACGTACACCTGGCCATCTTTCTCCGATCCCAAAGCGACCTTCAGGGTTTTGCCCTCCTCCAGCTCTACCGTCAGCCGGGCGGAAGGCTGCTCCAAGCCATAGGGGGCTAGATCCGTCTGGGTCTCGGCGGGGAACTCCACGGCCTGCAGGCGGGCCAGAGTATTGAGCAAGCGGTTGACGTTGATCTCATCGGCAGGCAGCTCTCTGGGCTCGACAATCTGCCAAGTATTGTCTTGCCGCTGCAGGCGAACAACTTCCGGCTCCGCCTCTGCCAACTGCACTTGCAGGGCCTTCACCTCGGCAGTGTCAAACCGAAGCAAGGTTTTGTCCCGCAAAGCCAGTAGGGAGGGCAACAGGGATCCCTTCTGGGCACTGCTTAGAAGCACCACCTGTCCCCCTTCGGGCTGGGCGTAGAAGCCAGAGCCGTCGAAGTTGTCGTTGCCGATGGCTAGGCGGTAGGGATCCCCTTCTTTGGGGAAAAGGGCAATTTGGTGTCGCGGCTGATCCAGGCCAAAAGCGGCTAGGTCGGTGGCCCCCTCTAGGGTGATTTGGGGAGTGAGGCGGGAGAAGGTGTTGAGCAACTGCTCAATGGGGAAGTCCAGCGCCGCCGACTGGATGGGACCGACGATCCGCCAGTGGGATCCCTCTTCTTCTGGATTGCGCTCCAAAAGGATTTCCAAGTACTCCGCACCGCTGCCGCGAACGGGTTCCCCCTCTTTCTGTTGGCGGATTTCAATGCGGGCAATGGTATCGGTGGCAAGATGGAACAGCCGCGCTCGCTCCGCCTGTTGCTCCTGACGCAGTTGCTGGATGTTGTCCAAGAGGAAGTAGCCCAGCAGACAGGCCACCGCCAAACCCAAAAGAACCCAGGTGGTTCGCTTGAACATACTGGACTCTCCTCCTACCGTCTTTGCCACCACAGGGCAGCTCCGGAACCCAGGGCCGCCAAGGGCAAAAGGACCGTTGATCCCAGCACCAGCCAGCGGAAGTTTTGACCGGTCAGGGTGAGACGGCGATCCGTGATGGATTTGGGGCGGATGGAGATCTGCTCCGTTTGCTCAGTCAGCCAGTTGAGGGTGTTCAAGAAGAGATCCCGGTTGCCCTGCTGCCGCAAGTTGCCGTTGAGGGCAAAGTTGACATTGCCGATCACCACCAGGCGGGCCTCCTGCGGGGATCCTGTGTCGGCCTGGTCGGCGTCCAAACGGCGGGTTAAAGCAACACCCAAGGTGAGGGGGCCGGGCTTGTCCTGATCCGGATCGAATTGCAAGGGGCCACGTTCCAGCTCAGGACTGGTCTCCCCCCAACTTTGCGGGCCGGTGCGCAGCAAGGGCGTGGCTTGGATCCCTTCGCGGGCTTCGGTTTCCACAGAGCGGGCCAGGGGGAACAGGGTCATTAGCCGCTGGGCCGCCAAGGGGGCGGTGATGGGGTGATCCCCGTAGGTAGTAACCAGGGCAACCGCCGGCCCTGTCCCCAACAGTTGGCTGACGCTGCTCACCTCAATGAGGATGTCATCCCCCAAGACCACGCCCCACTCTTCCAGCAAGGGATCCAGGCCAGCCTCCACCCGCGGCCCGATCAGCAACAGCAGCCGTCCGCCTTTCGCCAGATAATCCTGCAGTTTCTCCACCTCGCCGGGGAACAAAGCCCGCTGTGGCCCCGCCAGCACCAGGACATCCGCCTCTTCTGGGATCCCCGATTGCACCAAGTTGAGGGGCTCTACCCGATAGCCTTCCTGACCCAGGGCTGCCGCCGCCTGGGCCAGAGTTGGAGTACCTTCCCTCGCTTCCAGCCCCACTTCCCCGTGCCCTTGCACGAAATAGGCCAGCAACTCCCCTCGGTTGACCACTTTGGACAGGACGGGGGTCAGTTTGCTCTCCAGATCAGGGGCAGGGGGCTGAGGCAGTTGTTGCCGGCTTTCTCCGGCCTCCACCACCAGGGTGTTGTTCTGGGTCACCTGCAGCCGCTGAATGGTCAGGGGATCCCGGTTGGGATCCACAAACTCAAACTGGAAGCGGTTGGGGTTGAGGCGGCGATAGCGCTCCAGTTGTTCCCGCAAGTTGGGATCCGGCGCCGTGGTTGCCACCCAAACTTTGACCGGCTGCGCCAATCCCTGCACCAATTGCCGGGTTTGGGGCGACAGGGTAAACAGACCCTCCTCAGTGAGATCCAGCCGCAGGTCGTAGCGCACCGCCACCACATTCACCAGCACCAGAATGACGGCCATCGCCGCCGCCGCCACCAGGATGTTGGCGTTGGTCTGGGTGGAACGCAAACCGAGGAAGACCCCCACCTCCTGCCGGTGGGTGATGCCCCAAGCCACCAGCAGGGCCAAACCTGTTGCCAGCATGCTCAGGGGCACAGCCGTCCAACCGGTAAAGGCGGATCCCACCACCAGGCCAATGGCGATGACGCCGATGCCCAGGATCCCTGTCCAGTCCTTTAACGCGCGCCAGTCCTTCATAATGCTCCGCACCGCTGCCGCAAACACCACACTCCTCCCATCTGACCCTAGCTCTGTTGCCAGCGCAGGCTTTCCACCGATTGCACCGTGGCAAACAGCCCCAGGACGATGATGCTCAAGAAAAGAATGAGGCTGCTGCTGCTGAGGATCCCTTGCACCCAGTTGCTATATTGCTGCAGCAAAGACACATGCCGCAGCGTTGCAGCAATCCAGTTTTCCTCCTGGCCGGCTGCCGCGTCGATCACCCAGAGCAACAAAATCAAGCCAAAGGTGGCCACTGCTGCGATGAGGGTGCTGTCTGTCAGAGAAGAGATAAACAACCCCAAGGCCATAACGCTACCCGCCAGCAGGGTTAGGCCCACATAACCCATCAGGGTCAGGCGGTAGTCCACTGCCGGGTTGGCGCTGCTCAGCACCAGCACATGGTAGACCAGCGGCGGCAGCAGCAGCGTGATGAAAAACACCCAGACCGCCAACCATTTGCCCAGGGCCACCTCCAAGTTGGTGATGGGAGAAGTAGCCAGCAGCTCCATCGTGCCTCGCCGCCGCTCCTCGGCATAGGAGCTCATGGTGAAGATGGGCAATAGAAATAAGGAGAGGGTGCCCAAGAGGTTGAGAAACTGCTGTGACAGGATGGTGGCCGCGTCGAAATTGTTCTCCTGGCCGAACTGGGCGAAAAGATCCACCTGCTGAGAAAAGCTGATCACCCGCACCAGAATATTAAAGAAGAAAAACCCCGCCAGTCCCCAAAACACCGCGGCCACCACATAGGCAATGGGGGAGGTGAAGTAGCCGCGCAGCTCTTTGCGAAAAATGGCAACCACTCCGTTCATGCCGCTTCCTCCAGTAGGCCCTCGGATCCCTCTTGCGTAGTGAGCTGCAGGAAAATCTCTTCCAAAGAAGCCTGCGGGCGGCCTATCTCGTAGAGGTCGATCCCTGCCTGCACCAGCACCCTGGCCACCTCCGGGATCCAGCCGTCCGCGGCAGCGTTGCTCTTGAGCTGCACCTGCCAGCGGGAGAGATCCGCCGCCAAGGGCTGTAGGCTCACCACCTCCACTTGGGGCAAAGGCTGCAGGGCCGTCCGGATGGCCATTGCCTCGGTTGCCCCCACCACCAGCTTTGCCTGCTGCCGATCCTGGAGCTGGGCTGTCAGCTCGGCAGGCGTGCCAATGGCCGCCACCTGGCCGCGGTTGATGATCACCACTCGGTCGCAGGTCATGCTCACCTCGGGCAGGATGTGGGTGGAGAGGATGATGGTGTGCTCCCCCGCCAGGCTCTTGATGAGCTTGCGCACCTCGATAATCTGCTTGGGATCCAAGCCGATGGTGGGCTCATCCAGGATGATCACCGGCGGGTCGTGAACCAGAGCTTGGGCGATGCCCACCCGCTGCTTAAACCCCTTGGAGAGCTTGCGGATGAGGGTGTGGCGCTTTTCTTCCAGGCTGCACCGCCGGATCGCCTCGTCCACCCGCCTGGGCCGATCGCCAGCGCTGACCCGCTTGATCTGGGCCACAAAGTGCAGGTACGCCTCCACCGTCATGTCGGGGTAGAGGGGTGGGTTTTCCGGCAGATAGCCAATGCGCTGCCGCACCGCCATCGAGTTTTCGTGAACATCAAACCCGGCCACCCGCGCCGTCCCCTCGCTGGCAGGCAGATACCCGGCCAAAATGCGCATGGATGTGGTCTTGCCGGCTCCGTTCGGCCCCAAAAACCCCATGATCTCGCCGGCGTTCACCTGGAAGGAAACATCGCGGATGGCAGTGAAGCTGCCGTAGGTTTTGCTCAGATGCTCAACTTCGATGGCACCCGCGGTTGCACGAGCAGTGGGTAAACCTGTCATCAGCAACTCCTAACCTAGAGGGTCAGCAGCGATTAGCAAACGGTCCAAGGCCGAGTTACCCCTATTCCCAAAGAGGACAAATGTCGGGAAGCAGGCTCGGGCAAGAAGGCGGGCAACAGCGCTGAGGCCACATGCCAACTTAGCATAGCGACGGCGAGGATGAGTCGAGGGAACTGGGATCCCTTTCCCCCTTTTGGTGGGGATCCATCGGTTGGCTAGTCGGCAGGGCTTGTGAGGGATCCCCACTGTTCCAGCCCCAGAACCCGGCTCTCCCCTGGATTGGCTGCCACCACCTCCCCAATGGGGAAGGCTTCGGGGAGCAGGGATCTCACCTGATTTTCCGCCTCAGGGGGGATCACCAGCACATAGCCCACCCCCAGGTTGAAGGTGCGGAACATCTCCAAGGTCTCCACCTGGCCCTGCTCTTGGAGCCAGAGAAACTCCTGTGGGACGGGCCAGCTATGGGGCTGCAGCCGCGCCGCCTGGTTCGGGGCCAAACAGCGGGGCAAATTTTCCGGGATCCCGCCGCCAGTGATGTGGGCCATGCCGTGGATGGCGATCCCTGCTGCCTGCAGCCGCTGCACCGCCTGCACGTAGATGCGGGTGGGGGTGAGGAATACTTCCGCCAAAGGCCGATCCCAGCCAGGAGGCCGGTGATCCCAGCGCCAACCCCGGTCGGCCACAATCCGCCGCACCAAGCTGTAGCCGTTGCTGTGTAGGCCGCTGCTGGGCAAAGCCAACAACCGATCCCCAAGCTGTACCCGCGACCCATCCAGAATGGCCGTTTTTTCCACAATTCCGACACAAAACCCGGCCAGGTCGTATTTCCCAGGGGGATAGAACCCCGGCATCTCCGCCGTTTCCCCCCCCAGCAGTTGGCAGCCCGCCTCCTGGCAGCCCGCCAAGATGCCGTCGATCACCTGCAACAGGGCTTCCGGCTCCAGCTTGCCAGTGGCCACATAGTCCAAGAAAAACAGCGGCCGGGCCCCCACCGTCAGCACGTCGTTGACGCACATCGCCACCAGATCAACACCTACCCCCCGGTGCTGACCCCACTGCTGGGCAATGTCCAGCTTTGTCCCCACCCCATCGGTGCCCGCCACCAACACCGGCGCTTGATACCCCGTCGGCAGCTCAAACAGACCGGCAAAGCCGCCGATGCCGCCCAAGGTTCCTGAAGAACCTGAGGACGGAATTTGAATCCGTTCAACGCGCTCGCGGATCCCCCTGACAAAGGCGTGGCCCAGATCGATGTCAACCCCTGCTGAGCGGTAGTCCAAAATGCCAAAACCCCTTATGCTATCAAGACTTGAGCTCCTGTGTCCGACCGTACAAACGGGTCAACTCAGAAACCTATGGTACATTAACTTCTGTTTTAACCGTCGCCTTGGAAGTTGTACAGGATTGGAGAGGAGCGCGGCCTCATGCGAAATTGGAAACAGCTTGGACAGGGACTGGATCCCGCCCGCAAAATGGGCTTGGTCAGTTGTCTCTGTGTCACGGCCTTGGGCTTGCCGGCAGGCATGTTGGGCAGCTTCGCCCCGCGAGCACAAGCCTCAACGCGAACCGGATCCCTGAGCACCCGAGCAGCGGAGCTGTCACCTGCATCCAAATTGCCCCCCCCGGCCACCCCTTCCCAACCCCTCCCTGCTGCCGCAGCCCCAGTCAGAACGCTGCCGAGAATTCCCCAAACCTCTATCTCCGACCACAAAGGTCTTGCCCCTGCCAAACTGGGTACCCTGAACTTGGATCATCCCTTGAACCGATCTCGCCAGGCGATCCTGCCCCGTCGAGCAGAAGAACCCATTCTCAAGATCGGCGAACAACAGCAGCACACCAGCCAGCCCATCTCCACCCTCTACGACTATCAGATGGATGGCCGACAGGTGGTCACTGTCTATGTGCGGGATCTGCCCATTGTCAGCTTTGTCGAGCACCCTGGGCTGGAGCCACCGCTCATGCGGGCCAGCGCCCTTGTGGCCCAGCTCAACCAAATGGCCCAGGGATCCCTGAAAGACACCACCATCACCCTAGGTTGGGCAGGTTTGGAATTGGCCGAACAAGGCTTGGGTGTTCCTCTCTACACCATTCAGGTCAACAACAAGGAATTGCTGCGCATCGACGATGGAGTGCTGTTGATCGACAACCAGCGCCCGGTGGATGTGGCTGTTTTGGCTGCCAATCGTCTGCGCCGTCTGCTGCTCGATGCCCCGCCCATTTCAGCTCCGGCCCTGCCCCAGCCGGCTGCTCTGACCGCCAAAGCCGCTGTTGCAGGTTCCAAGCCGAAAACAGCCCCTCAACAGGAGCCCGCCCCTGTCCGCGTGGTTGGGCCTGTGCAAGAGGGCATTGCTTCTTGGTATGACCTGCACCCAACCCGCCATGAGATGACGGCTGCCCACCCCACCCTGCCCTTTGGCACCGAGGTACGGGTGACCAACCTGAAAAACGGACGCCAGGCTGTCGTGCGCATCAACGATCGCGGCCCTTTTATCCCCGGTCGGGTCATCGACCTCTCCCTGCGGGCGGCAGAGGTGTTGGGGATGGTGCGCTCGGGGCTGGCACCTGTGCGGGTGGAAGTGCTGCAACGCTAGCTAGGGCACGGGTGAAAAGCGCTTGGAATCGGGGGAATAGCGCCAAGAAATGCCCTCGGGATCCCGGCTGCGGCTCCACTCCGGAAACCCGGTTTTGAATTTCCAATAGGTAATGGCGGAAACCACCACCCCCAAACGTTCCGCCAACTGAGTCTGGTTGAGGGGGCGCAGCGGTGCCCGTGGCGCCGTAACGGCGGTGGGGCTGGGTGTGGGGGCAGAGCCTGCCGACTCTTGGGGGGCCGTGGCTGCAGGGGTGGGCGCTTCCTCCTCCAACCGGTGACTACGGCTGGGCTCCTGGGGACGCAGCAGGCTGAACTGGCTCAACAGGCCAACATTTTCCAGGTTTAAAAGATTTTCCAGGTTAGAGGTTTGGTGGATCAGCTCCAGCTCACGGCGAAACTCATCCTCCAGCACCTGCAGATAGTGCTCCCGCTTCTGCTCCGACTCGGCATCTTTGAGCAGCCCCAAGGCAAAGCTGAGGTTCGAGAGGGGCTCGCTCAGATCCTGCAAGAATTTCTTGAACAGAGTGCCCTTCACGTCCGTGAACTGCTGCAACTGCTGCAGTTTTTGCCGCAGCTCCTCGATTCTTTTCTCTTCCAGCTTGCGGTTCTCAAGGCTCTGGCGGTGGTTGTGCAGGGCAATTTCAATGGTGGTGTAGAGTTCCCGCTCTTTGAAAGGCTTGATGATGTAGCCGAAGGGCCGGGTCTCCTTGACGCGGGAGAGGGTGTCTTCGTCGGCGTAGGCCGTCAGATGCACCACCGGAATGTTGAAGCGCTCGGTGATCCGCTTGGCGGCTTCTATGCCATCGATATCGCCTTTTAGGACGATATCCATCAAGACCAAGTCCACCGGCATCTCTTCCAGCCTTCGGATCGCTTCTTCCCCGGAAGAAGCAATGGCGGGCACAGCGTAGCCAAATTTTTTCAGAACGTTGGCAATGTCCTTGGCGATGATCTTCTCGTCTTCGACGACCAGGATACTGCCTTTGACAAGGGGTGGAACTCTCTTCAAGGCTCGCTCCTCGGAAAGGTAATGATGAAGGTGGTACCCGGTTTGCTCCTCAATTGTATCTTGCCCTGTAGCTGATCGGTGAGGGTTGCAACCAGTTGTAAACCCAGAGATTGAGTTTCCTTGAAGTCAAAGTTCGGGGGCAAGCCAACGCCATTGTCGGAGACTCGCAACTGAGTATATTTGCGGGTTTGGCTGAAATGAATCTCTATCTCCCCGCTGCGGCCCTTCGGGAAGGCATACTTGAGGCTGTTGGTCACCAACTCGTTGATGATCAGGCCACACAAGACCGCATCGTCCAGGTTGAGGCGGATCCCTTCGGCGCGGATGTTGGCGCGAATGCTCTCGGGGTTTACCCCGTAAGAGTGAAAGAGGTTGGAGATCAAATTGTGCAAGTACTGCTTGAGATCCACAGCGGCCAGATTGTTGGATTGGTACAAACCTTCGTGGATCAAAGACATGGCTTGAATACGGCTGCCGGCATCCTTAAAAACGCGGGCGTACTTGCGGCTTTTGATTTGGTCAGCTTGGAGCCGCAGCAGGCTGGAGATGATTTGCAGGTTGTTTTTGACGCGGTGGTGAATCTCCCGCAGCAGGACTTCTTTTTCCTGAAGGGCAGCTTGGATCTGCAGCTTTGCCCGTTTTTCTTCGGTAATGTCTTCGCAAATGCCGATGATGAAGAGGTTTTTGCCCTCGGGATCCCGGACTGCAGAGACTGCCAGGCGGCACCAAACCACCTTTCCGCTGCGGTGGATGTAGCGTTTTTCCAGGTGGTAGCGATCCCGTTGGCCGTTCAAAACCTCCTGGAAGAGTTGCCAATCTTCCTGAATGTCCTCGGGATGGGTGAGGTCGCAGAAGCTCATGTGGGTCAGTTCGGCAGCGCTATAGCCCAAGATCTCTTCCAGAGCGGGGTTCACTTTTAGGTAATGGCCCCGATGATCGACGATGGAAATGCCCAGGGCTGACTGCTGGAAGATGCCCCGTAAACTCAGCTCACTTTGGCGAAGGGCTGCCTCGGCTTGCTTGCGCTCGGTAATGTCCAAAATCTGGCTTAGAAAGTAGCTGGGATCCCCTTGGGCCGTGCGCACCAGGGTGATGCGAAGAATGGCATAGACTATTTGGCCGTTCTTGTGGATGTAGCGTTGTTCCTGTTCGCACTGATGCACCTGGCCGGCCAGCAGGCGGTTGCTGTTTTCCAGAGTGGTGGCGATGTCGTCGGGATGGGTGATGTCGAGGACGGTTTTCCCTTTGAGATCCTCCAGGGTGTAGCCCAGGGTTTCGGTAAAAGCGGCGTTGATTTGCAAATAGGTGCCATCCACGTGGGTCATGGCCTTGGCAATGGGGGCCCATTCAAAGGATTGGCGGAAGCGTTCTTCACTTTCTTTGAGGGCAATTTCTGCCTCCACGCGGGCGCTGATGTCGATCACCTGGTTGAGAAACTGGGTGGGCTGTCCTTCCTCGTCGGTGAGCAGGGTGGCCTGAAACAGCACATGAACAACCTGGCCGGAACGGTGGGTGTAGCGAATCTGGCGCTGGCTGACAGAGACCTTCCCTGCCAGCAAAGCCTCATTGGCCCCCAGCAGTGGGTTGACATCTTCGGGGTGGAGAATGTCCAGTTGTTGCCGATGTTTCAATTCTTCGGGGGTGTAGCCGACAATCTGGGCAAAGGCATCGTTGACCTGGATAAATCGCCCCTGCAAGTCCACAAGGGCAATTCCATTGGGGGCCAGCTCAAAAATCTGCCGAAAATGGTTGGCGCTTTGTTGCCAGGCTTGCTCTATCCGACGCCGTTCGGCTTCCAGTTGCTTGGACTCAGTGATGTCTTCGACGATCCCTGCCACCCGATAGATTTTGCCCTCTTTGTCGGCGATGGGAAAAGTGCGTTCCCGCAGCCAAATCAGGCGGCCATCAGTGTGATAAATGCGGAAGACAACATCGGTGGATTTGCCCTCCGATTGGGCTTTGAGGATGGTGGGGAACAACCAGCGGTCGTCGGGGTGGATCTGGCGCATCCAGGCTTGGGGGTTGGCGTAGGCCTCTTCGGCGGAGCGGCCCCAAATGGCTTCACAGGCTGGGCTGACGTAGATCAGCTCTTTGCTGTAGACCGTTGTAATCCAAAACAGTTGCTGCGTATTCTCTGCCAGTTGCAGAAAACGATGCTCGCTCTCTCGGCGGGCTTCTTCCAATTGTTGTTGTCGTTCTTTAAGTTGACGGGATGCTGTGATGTCAGTAACAAATCCTTCAAAATAGAGGGGATCCCCTTGGTCGTTGTAGATGGTACGGGCATTTAAAGAAATCCAAATTAGCCTGCCATCTTTGCAGCAGACTTGGTGTTCAAAATTCACAACTTGACCTTCTCTCAGCATGCGCTGGATGAATTCGGCTCGTTGCTCCGGATCGCTATAGATTTGGGTGCCAATATCGGAGACGTTGTGCATCAAATCCTCAGGGGATTCGTAGCCGAAAATATGGGCCAAGGCCGGGTTGGCAACCAGATATTTGCCCTCTAGGGTGGTTTGAAAAATGCCTTCGACGGCGTTCTCGAAGATCTGCTGGTAGCGGGCAGCAGTGCTGCGGCTGTCCTGCAGTTGGGATTGGAGCTGCTCGAGGGTTTGCCGATGCTCCTGGGCTTGGAGAAGAATGTGCTTCAGGCTGAGGGCAACGAGGTCAATCTGTTCCCGTTCAAAGGAACTCAGTTGGCGAGGATGGCAGTCAAGCAGGTGCAGATCGGCCAACCGGATCCCCTGCTCAGTCTGCAAGAGGAAGGATTCATGAAAAGGCCATTGCTCAGCCCCAGGACTGGCATTGAGGTTGAAGGGTTCGCCGGCTGGGATCCCTTGCGGATCCCGGTAGAGGATCCCTTTTGAAGGCGAGTGGGGATCGGATCCCGGCTGGGCCAGTTCTAGATAGACCAAAGGTACTTTCAACAGTTGACCCAGTAATTGCAACAGCGGGTACAGCGCTGTACCCAGTTCGGTTTGAAGGGACTGCCCTTCCCTGGGAGCAGTCCGCGGGAAAGCAAAACCGTGCACAACGGATCTTGGCGAGCGAGAAATGGGAGGTGACATGGGAAAACCTGGCCGACGAGCTGGCTCAACCCAGTCCATCACGACAGATCGGGGGTGCCTGGTTGGGCTGATCTCCACAGGGAAAAGGAGCAGGCGCGCCCATTCTGCACCCACTCTACTCTAGCGATACTCTGGAGAAACTTACTTTGAAACTTACTTTAGTGAAACATGCTGCTGACGGAGCTATCTTCATGGATGCGCCAGATCGCTTCCCCCAGCACATTGGCTACCGAGAGAACGGTTAACTCGGGAAAGTGCTGCTCTGGAGGGATAGGGATGGTGTTGGTGACGATCACCTCTTCAAATAGACCACCCCGCAGGCGTTGAATGGCCGGCTCAGAAAAAACAGGATGAATGGCGCAGGCATAAACCGCTTTGGCTCCCAGCTTGCGCAGCAATTTTGCCCCTTCCGAGATGGTGCCTGCGGTATCGATCATGTCATCCACAAGGATGGCAGTTTTCCCCCGCACATCCCCAATGAGATTCATGACTTCCACATCGTTGTGGGCTTGACGGCGCTTGTCGATGATTGCCAGAGGGGCTTCCTTGAGCTTTTTGGCAAAGGCACGGGCACGGGCCACACCCCCCACATCGGGAGAGACGACCACAATGTCTTCGTCGAGCAAGCCCTTTTCCTTGAGGTAAGCCTGTAATACCGGCTGGGCGTAGACATGGTCGAGGGGAATGTCGAAGTAGCCTTGAATCTGAGCCGAGTGCAGATCCATGGCCAGCACGCGATGGGCCCCTGCCTGGGTGATCATGTTGGCCACCAGCTTGGCAGTGATCGCTTCTCGTCCTGCCGTTTTGCGGTCGGCACGAGCGTAGCCGTAGTAAGGCAAGACGGCGGTGATCTGCCGGGCAGAGGCACGGCGACAGGCGTCAATAATGACCAGCAGTTCCATTAGGTGGTCGTTGACGGGGCGGCAGGTGGGCTGCACCAAGTAGACATCGGCACCCCGGATCGACTCCTGAATTTGGATGTACAGCTCGCCATCGGCAAAGCGCTTGCGCAACATCGGGCCCAGATCCATGCCCAAGTAACGCGCCACCTCTTGAGCCAGAGCCGGGTTAGCGCTGCCTGAGAAGATTTTGAGGCGGTTGCTATCCGAGATGGGTGGCAGGGGGGAAGGGCGGAGAAGAGGGGCAGGGCGAACCACAGATCGATGCTGAACTCGTCCGCAGCCAACGCCTAACGGCGAGCTGTCGCTATCGTAGCACCAGCACTTGCAACCTCAGCAACTGTATTCTTGGGGATTTTCTGGGGAGGCAGGTTACTATGAGCAGAATGAAGGTCGAGCTGCTGCACATCCACAAGCGTTTTGGGGCGGTACAGGCGAACCGCGATGTGTCCTTGCGGGTGGAGGCGGGCACAATCCACGGCCTGCTTGGGGAGAATGGGGCCGGCAAAAGTACCTTAGTTAAGATCCTGAGCGGCTTTCTGCGCTGCGATCAGGGGGAGATTTGGATTGATGGGCAACCGGTTCGCATCGACAGCCCTGCAGCAGCCATTCGCCTGGGCATTGGCATGTTGCACCAGGATCCCTTGGATTTTCCTTCTCTGACGGTGCTGGAAAACTTTATTGCCGGGCAGCGGGGGCGCTTGGGCTTGGGGCTGCGGGAAAGCCGAAGACGTCTCGAGAAAGCCTGTGAAGAGTTTGGTTTTAATCTCAACCCCGATGGAGCCATCGGCAGTTTGACGGTGGGGGAACGGCAACAACTGGAAATGCTGCGGTTGCTTTCCCTGGGGATCAACACCTTGATTTTGGATGAGCCAACGACGGGCATTTCTGCAGCGCAAAAAGATCTTCTGTTCGCGGCTCTGAGAAGGTTGGCGGAGCAGGGCAAATCGGTGATCTTCGTCTCCCACAAGCTGGCCGATGTGGAGTGCCTTTGCGATCGGGTGACGGTGATGCGGCAGGGGGAGGTGGTGGGGGAGCTGCCTGTTAGAGGTGAGGACATTGCCCTGTTGGAACAGCAGTTGATCGATTGGATGTTCGGGCGGGAGTTGGCACCCCCGGCTCGGCCCCATTCTCCGCAAAGGAGGGCGGATCCCCTGTTGGAGTTGCGCTCCCTGGTGGTGCGGCATGAGCCGTTTGCCTTGGCTTTGCCAGATCTGGCGGTGCAGCCGGGGGAAGTGATTGGGTTGGCCGGTTTGGAAGGCAGTGGGCAACGCTCTTTCCTGCTCACCTGTGCAGGGTTGTTGCCGCCCAGGCGTGGCCGGATTCTGTTGGGGGGGCAGGAGATGACAGGCCGTCCTTACGGCGACTATCTGCGCTGTGGGGTGGGGTTTTCTCCGGCGGATCGGCTGCGGGAAGGGCTGATCCCCGGCTTAACCTTGCAGGAGCATTTTGCCCTCCAGCAGCAGGATCCCTGGATCAACTGGGCTCTGGCCCGTCAACAGGCCCAAGCGGCCATTGAACATTTCAGCATTCGCGGTCACCCCTACAGCCGGGTGGAGCAACTCTCGGGGGGCAACCAACAGCGCAGTCAGTTGGCTCTCTTGCCCACACCCCTGAGTCTTTTGCTGATGGAGCACCCAACGCGAGGGTTGGACATTGAGTCGGCGCTGTGGGTCTGGGGGCAATTGCTGGAACGCACCCAAGCGGGTACGGCTATTCTTTTTGCCTCGGCGGATTTGGACGAGATCCTGCAGTACAGCGACCGAGTGATGGTGTTCAGCGGCGGACAGGTCTCGGAGCCCATTCCGGCGGCGGAGCTCACCGTTTCACGGCTGGGGCAGATGATGACACTTCCCGTCTTGCGCAGCACTCACAGCAGCGAGATCCCAGGGATCCCGACTGAGGTTTAGAGGGCTGGTCGCATCAGCAGGAACTGACACTCTGCCGGAGCAAGAGCATGACTCTAGTCAATAATAAGCTCAACTATACTGAAAATAATGTATAATATGTTCAGTACGGATTACTACCA
>NZ_JANSIA010000035.1:0-28000 GCF_047461835.1 Synechococcus sp. R60.1
GGTAGTAATCCGTACTGAACATATTATACATTATTTTCAGTATAGTTGAGCTTATTATTGACTAGAGTCATGCTCCTAAAAGCCCTCTAGCCTAACAGGCAGCGCGAACCCCTCCTCCCTGAAGCGTTTTGCTCAACTTTTGCTCTAAGGTTGCACGGCCATCTCCAGGGATCCCCGGTGTACATCAGCGTCATCATTCCCACCTACAACCGCCGTCCCATTTTGGAGCAGTGTCTGCGGGCCTTGGCGCAGCAACAGCCCGGCCCCTACGAGGGCTACGAGGTGGTGGTGGTGGACGACGGCTCCACCGATGGCACAGTGGAATGGCTGCAGAACAACCCCATCGGCTTGCCCCAGTGGAAACTGTTGCAGCAGGAGCACCGTGGCCCCGCCGCTGCCCGCAACCTGGGGTTTCGCCACGCCCAGGGATCCCTCATCGTCTTTATCGACAGCGACCTGGTGGTGGTGGATCACTTCTTGGCTAGCCACGCCCAGATGCTGCGGCGGCACGGCGTTACAGGGGATCCCCGCTCCCCCCACGAGGCCAAGGTCTTCACCTACGGGCGGGTGATCAACACGAGCAATTTTCAGGATCCCCGCTCCGAACCCTTCAAGCCCACCGATTTTTCGGCAGCCTTTTTCGCCACCGGCAACGTGGCCATTGCCCGCCATTGGTTGGAGCTGGCCTGCGAAACCCCCGCCGGCCCCTTTGACGAGCGGTTTCACCTCTACGGCTGGGAAGACCTGGAGCTGGGGGTGCGGCTAAAACGTTTGGGCCTGCGCCTGGTCAAGTGCCCCCAGGCCACCGGCTACCACTGGCATCCGCCCTTTGAGCTGCAGCAGATCCCAGGATTGATTGAGCGGGAACGGCAGCGGGGCCGCATGGGTATTCTCTTTTACCAAAAACACCCCACCTGGGCCGTGCGCCTGATGATCCAACTGACGCCCCTGCACCAATTCCTGTGGGGCCTTTTATCCCTGGGGGGCTGGCTGAACGAGAAGCGGGTGGAACCGCTGCTGCGCTGGTTGATCCGGCATGGCCGCTCGCAGTTGGCCTTGGAGCTGTGCCGGATTTTTTTCCTCAACTGGTACAACGTGCAGGCCGTTTACGAAAGCTACAGAGCGATGAAGGCGCGAAATAAGGGGATCCACTCGGCTTGAGCTGCCACCAGGGCGGGGTAAGTGAGTCGGCCATAATCCTTGCCGGGAATGAGAGGCTGGCCGGGATCCGGATCGGCACAGCTCAGGGGTTCCCAAACGGCGCCGGCCCCCTTGACAATGGCCCACACTGCCGCCACATCCCAGATCTTGGGCGAGCGTTCTACCGCCCCCAAAAGGCTGCCACCGGCCACCGCCAGCAGGTTGTAGGCAGCGCCCCCCAACATCCGCGCTTTGCAAGGGAATTGCGGGCTAATCCAATGGCTGCTGCGGGAACAGAAATTGAACAATTGGTTGGGGCCGGGTGAGGCGGTGCTAGGACGGATTGGCTGGGGACAGGCGGGATCCCGGTCGTGGCGGGTGAGAAAAGCTCCTGCTGCTGCATCCCCAGGAAACCGAGGCCAATAACCGTAAAAAGTCTGGCGGATGGGCGGCAGATGGACACAGCCAAACACCGGCACGCCCCAATGCAGCAAAGCCAAGGAGCTGCCCCAAATGGGGATCCCACGGGCAAAATTGGTGGTGCCATCCAAAGGATCCACTACCCAACACCACTCCTTCTCGGGAAAAATGTGGTTGGATTCCTCGCTCAGATAACCGTGATCGGGGTAGGCAGCGGCAATGGCCCCTTGAAAAGCGCGATCCGCCCACTCGTCGGAAGAGGTTACCAAGCTGCCGTCGGCTTTTAAGGACTCCGTCCCGCTGGCGCGAACCGTAGGGTGGGCCTGGCCAAAGTCTGCCAAGAGCTGGGATCCCACGCTGGCCGTAGCCTGCAGGGCAAACTCGGTAACCTCCAGCCAGAAAGGGGATAGAGCAGCAGTTGCAGAAGGAGCACTCATGCCCCAATCCTAGCGGGATCCCTGGCTTTTGGGGTGGAAAAGGGGTCGCAATGGCAGCGGATCCCTCACCAGCAGGTTTTAAGCCCCTAAGCTGACTAGAATCATAGGTAAACTCCCCAGCTGGCCACCCTCCTCCATGAACCAGCGCCTGATTGGACAACTGATTGGCAACCGCTACCGGCTGACCCGCCACATCAGCGAGGGTGGCTACGGCAATGTGTTCGAGGCGGTGGATACCCAGCTCAATGACGAGCTGGTGGCCGTCAAGTTGTTGCGCCCGCCGCCCCCGGACATGGGCCCAGAGTACTACCAGCAACTGCAGCAACGCTTCATGGATGAGGCCAGGGTCAGCGCTCTGTTGGGCGAGCACCCCAACATCGTGCAGGTGCGCTCTTACGGCCTGTACCAAAACCAGCCCTATCTGGTGATGGAGTACCTGAATGCCAAACCCTACAGCGGCCAGGGGTTGGACTATGTGCTGGCTCGGGAAGGCCCCCTGCACCCAGAGCGAGTGGTGAACTTGGCTCTGCAAATTTGCTCTGCCCTGCACCACGCCCACAACTTTCAGATGGATCTGGGCAAGCACTCCATTCGCGGCGTCATCCACCGCGACATTAAACCCAGCAACATCTTTGTGCAGAAAGGGCCCGATGGGAAAGAGCGGGTCAAGATCCTGGACTTTGGCATTTCCAAGCTCATGGGGGAGACCTCTCGTGGCCTGACGCAG
This sequence comes from Synechococcus sp. R60.1, assembly GCF_047461835.1. Taxonomy (NCBI): domain Bacteria; kingdom Bacillati; phylum Cyanobacteriota; class Cyanophyceae; order Synechococcales; family Synechococcaceae; genus Synechococcus; species Synechococcus sp. R60.1. Next base: position 2,725 of record NZ_JANSIA010000035.1, read on the forward strand.
ACGGGCTATTTTTTGGGCACGATGGTCTATGCCTCGCCCGAGCAAATGCGCGGAGAAAAGCTGGATGGCCGCTCCGACATCTATTCCCTGGGGGTGGTGCTGTACGAGCTGTTAACTGGTGCGTTGCCCTTCGAGCCGGATACCGACACCTTGCAAGGCTGGTACCACGTCCACAACTTTCAAAAGCCCCGCCCCTTCCAAGACCACAAGCTAGCCCACCCCATCCCCGCTGCCCTGGAGAAGGTTGTCCTCCAGTGCCTAGAGAAAGACCCTGCCCTCCGCCCAGCCAACATGGAAGGGCTCAGCCAGCAGCTACAGGCTGTCTATGGAAACAAGGTTGCCCCTCCTGCCCCGTTCGTTCCCCCAAGTTCATCTCCTGCATCTCCAGGTGTTCGTCCCCAGCGGATCCCGACCGGATTTGGCCAGCCGACTTCCCAACAGCCGATGGGTCGAGCCGCCCCAGACGAGGAAGAAAAGCTACAACGGGCGGTAAGGCTGATCGAGGCAGGCGAGTACAAGATGGCCGTCCATCTGCTCAATGAGCTGATCCAGAGCGCCCCCAACGAAGCCCGCTACTATCTCTACCGCGGCCTGGCCCACCAACGGCAGGGACATTGGGGCCTTGCCCAGATGGATTATCAAGGGGTGCTGCGGCTGGAGCCGGGTAACCCTTCAGCGGAACAGGGGCTGCGCGAGGTGGAACAGAAGGTTGGGCAGGAACATGTCAACAGCAAGTCCGGCTCTCATCTGTTGGATGCACCCCTGAATGCACCCCGCCTGGGCAAAGGGTCGGCGTTGAGTTGGCTCTTGGCCAATTTGGGGGCGGCTGGGATCGGCTACCTGGGGCTGGGGGCATCAGCGCCTCTGCTGGCGGCTTTGGGATCACTACAAGAAGCGGTGGCTGGAGCCGGCCTTGGCTTGCTGATGGGGCTGCTGCAGTGGCTGGTGTTGCGGCGGCAGGTTTCGGTGGGATGGGTGGCTGCAACTTTGCTGGCCACGGCTTTGGGCTGGGCGGCGGCGGATTTCCTCGCTCCCCAGGTGGGGGTAGCAACCTCTGCTTTTAACCCGACGGATCCCTGGCTCCAAAATGTCTTGCAGGCAATGGGAGATGCGCTGCGCGGTTTGCTGGTGGGGGTTGGCGTTGGTGGGCTGCAATGGGCCTTGTGGTCTCAGCGCTGGAAAGGTAGCCGGGCTTGGATCTTGGCGGCAGTTGCCGAAGGGGCAGGATCGGCTCTGTTGATGGGTTGGCTGCTGGACAATACTACCTTGAACAGTTGGCTGCTGCTGATCGTGGGGCTACTGGCCAACACGCGCCCCCTTAGCGCAATGGTGCTTTTGAATTTGCGCCGGATCCCTCCTGTTCAAAGTCAACAACAAGCCTCTTAGGCCCCAGGGATCCCATCTGAGTTCTCTCTCTCAAGAAGAGGGAAAGACAGGAATCAAAACCGCTCATTATTTTTCTCACGATTTTTCTCACGGTTACCGGGGAGCGCCGTGAGATCCCCAGCTCAGAGCTACGCGACTGGTTGTAGGGAGTAGGGTCGTTTGAGCTACTGAGAAAAGCCCTATGGCCCTGTGCATGCAACGTTTTGGGTGTGGGCCACTGTCCTGGCCTAAATTTCAAGAGGGCAAGGATGCACGCTATAGAGGAACTTTCTAGCGGAGCTATTGCACCGGCTAGTGTCTCATTGCCATTTGAATTGACTATAAGTGCTGCTGCAAAACCAGGAACCAGAATCCTCGCCCGGCGAGTATGTTATGACTCTGAGCTGGAAGCTGTTTTCGAGTAAAACTCACGCATTTCTGTAAACCACTCCAATCGCGAGGGATCCCAGGTGTAGAACATGTGTCCGCCGCGATAATGACGTAGGGTGAGGTTGGCCTTCAACCGCGGATCCAACTTCATCAAATCCACCAGGTGATTCGAGGCAAAGTAGGGCGTGACCAGGTCGTAAAAGCCATGATGAATGCTCACCCGCATGTGGGGGTTGAGGGCCATGCTGCTGCGCAGCTCGTCCATTGCCCCGATGAATCCTTGCTTCAACTCTCCTTTTGGGGTGAACCGCCAGGACTTGAACACCTCCAGGTTCAGTAGGTGATAGGTCAACTCCGTTTCCACCTGCAAGGTCTCTCGCAAGTGGCTGTTGATGGCTGCCGTGAACAGGCGATCGATCCCATCCAAGGTGGGATCGGATCCCTCGAAGGTAGGCCGATCCGGAAAGGGATCCACCGTGGTTACAGAAGCATCGTAGAGCCCCAGCACCAGTCGCTGCGACCGCAACAGCTCGCGGGCAAAACTGGCGATATCGATCCGCCCGCCTTTGTGGGCTACATATTCTGGAGATAGGCCGATCCCTGCTGCCATTTCCTGATACACCGCTTGCCGTTCTGCCTCTGGCATTGCCTCCCCCATGGCCAAGAGGGGCAGCAGACGTTGTCGGGCAAAGTGTTCTGCTTTGGGCAGCAGGATCTGCAAATCCTCCCCCCAGCCACACCGTCCATGATGGGCTGCTGTGGCCACATAGGAAGGGAAAAGGGCTGCCCAGGTGCTGAGGTTGTAATCGTTGGTCTCCAGCAACCCAAACTCAATCGCAGGCGAGATGAGAATGGCCCCCGACAGGCCCACGCCAAACTTGGATTGCAGCTCCTTGGCCAGCCGCGCCACCCGAAACCCACCGTAACTCTCGCCGGCAATGAAAATGGGGGAGAGCCAGCGTTTGTATCGGGAAAGAAAGCCCTGAATGAATTCTCCCAAGGATTGCAAATCCCGCTCCACATCCCAGAAGGGCGATTCCTTAGGAGGCTCCTCCGCCTTAGCATCCGGCTGAGGGGGCTTGGATGCCGGATCGGATTTCTCCCGGGAATCTTTGGGGTCTTGAGAATCCTTGGGCAGGGCGCGGCTGAACCCCGTCCCCACCGGATCGACAAAGACCAGGTCGGAAAAGGGCAACCAACTTTCGGCATTGTCCACCAGCCGCACCGGGGAGGGGGGCAAACTGCCGTTGGGCCCGAAGCAAATCCGTTTGGGCCCCAGCGCTCCCATGTGCAGGTAGGCAGAAGCTGCCCCAGGCCCACCGTTGAACACAAAAGTGAGAGGGCGGTGCTGAGAGGCGGAGTCTTGCTTTAGATAGGCGACGTGAAAGATCTCGGCCACCGGCTTTTCCCGCTGGAAAAGGGTCTGCCAACCGGCCAGCGCTCTGTAGGTAAAGCTCTCCTCTCCAGCCGTAAACCTGTGCTCGGTGGAGGAGAGGGGGGAAGTGGGCTTAGATTCAGTAGCCATGAAAACAGGGATCCGCAGTCTGATCCCCAGTGAATCACAAGTTGCCGACCCTCAACACTCCCAGAGGAATCTCCAAACGGCACCTCACAAAGTCAGCGGAGCTTCCAAGGTCAGATTGAAAGATTGGCCGGGGCGCAGCACCACCACCTGGGGAGCGGTAACATTGCCCACCACCACTCCGGTCACGGCGCCTCCTAAGACATTGCCCACCGAGACTCCGCCCGTGATCGCCCCCAAAATGGCCCCTGCGGCTGCCCCAATGGCTGCATCTTGAGCAATGGCCTCAGCCGAATACTGACGGGGATCCTTTTCGTCGTGGAGGATGTTGGAGGAAGCCCGCAGGCTGTAGGTACGACCGCCGAGAACAATGGAAGTGCCGACAAAGCGGGATCCGCCCGGTGCAGGTTCCATCTGTCCAAAAATGCGGCTACCCGCCGGGATCACCAAGCGCCCCTGGCTGTCAAAAATGTTCTGAGTAACGGCCACTTCCAGGGGATAGACGGTGTCGGGATAAAAGTATTGCGGCCCTTCGCTGCTCAGGCTGCCGACCGGGATAATCGTCCCCTGCTCAAGGCGGTAGGCACCCAATTCAAAAAGCGGCTGAGCCGAACTGGGCAAGGGGGCCAACGAAGGGATCCCGGCCAGGCCAAGAATGGCTGCTGTTAAGATAGCTTTCATGAGTAGAGTCTCCAATGCTTCTCCAAGTTCTGCGGAGTTCTCAGCAGTTGCCCGAAGCTATTCCAGGTCAATTTGCTTCCTTGTCTCAGCTTCTCTCCACTTCTAGGTTACCGAATCCTTCCTGAAGCTTGTTTTCCCCCACAAGTCGATTTGTCTTCAACTGTTGGCAGTTTGGGTGACCATCCTGCAGCACAACGCCTCTTAGAAATGCTGGAAGGCTTGCTGACGACTGAGGGCTTGCCCGTCCTTCAGCCAGACGGTTCCCTGCGGATCCCAGCCTGTCACTTCTCCAATCCAAACGGCCCCCGGCAATCTTTCCAACAGATGCTTGGCCACCGACACCTCGGCACTGAGGAGCAGCTCAAAATCTTCGCCCCCATAAAGCGCCCACTCCCAGGCTTGGGCCGGGAAAGCCTGCCGCAAAGCTTTTGAAATCGGGATCCGCTCCACGGCAATCCTTGCCTCCACCCCGCTGGCCTGACACACCTGCACCAGGGCATCTGCCAAACCATCGCTGGTATCCATGCCGGCAATGCGCAAGGGATCCGGGATCCCTTCCAAGAGGGGCACCAGATCCAGGCGCGGGCGTGGGTATTGGTGAGCCCTGATCAACTGCTCGCGCTCGGCCGCCGTAGCTGAGGATCCCTGTTCAGGATGGAGAAGCAGTTCCAAGCCTGCCCGCGCATCTCCGTGGGGCCCTGTTACCACCAGCCAATCGCCGGGTTGAGCCCGTCTGCGCTGAATGGCCCGCCCCGGCTGCACCGATCCCAGGGCCGTGATTGCCACAAATCGATGCGGCGACCGACACAGATCCCCTCCCACCAGTTGGCATTCCCAGCGGGCGCAACAGTCCCGCATCCCTTGATAAAGCTCCTCCACCCAAGCAACCGGTGTGGAGCCCGGCAAGCCCAAACCCACCACCAACGCCTGCGGACGGGATCCCATCGCGGCCAGATCCGATAGATTGGCGGCCACCGCGCGCCAGCCCACCGCATGGGCCGGGGTCGTCAGATCGCTGAAGTGAACTCCCTCCACCAACACATCGGTTGTCACCACCAACTGCCCCTCCGGAGCAGCTAACACCGCCGCATCGTCTCCCACCACCTGGGCCGGACAGTAGCGCTGCACGATCTGCAGCAGCCCCGCCTCCCCAATTGCCGAGATGGGTAGGGGGGAAGGATTGCCGTTTTGTGGAGAAGCACTGTCAGGAAGACCGGAGAACAAAACAGCCCTCTGAGGGTAGCGAGGATAGCAAAGCTGAAAAAGCTGATGGATGATGGGTTCTTGTTGGAGATTTCCAAGGATCCCGCCTGCACGCCACAGGCAAGCTGGAGAATTCTACCCCGCCGTCCGCTGTCCAATCAGGGCATAGAAGGGATCCCCGCCTCCGCCTGCCCAAAAGCCCAGCCAACCCATAGGGGCAGGCCGCTGGATCACCTTCACCACCGCAAACCCTGGCACCGACTCAAAATAGCGCCTGACCAACTCCACTCGCCCCGCCTCAGAGTTGTCCCGCCAAGCCTGGATCGCCTTCTGGAAAAACATGCGATTGGAGAAGCTGACGATGAACAGGCCCTGGGGCTTTAGAATGCGATACACCTCGGCAAACACCTGCTCCGGCTGCTGCAGATACTGCACCGAAACCGTATTCAGCACCGCATCGAAGGAGTGATCGGGGAAGGGCAGAACTGGGTTTTGGTTCAAGTTCTGGATGAAGAAGTGATCCAGCCGGGGGTTGGCCGCCAGTTCCTCCGGGTTCATCCCATGCCCCTCCACATGGGCAAACTCCATCTCAGGCGGCAAATGGGAGACCCAACTGCTCATCAGATCGAGAATGCGGGTCTGGGGCCGCAGATGCTCGCGGTACAGATCGGTGAGCTGGCCGATGAAGCCAGAATCCACATGAGTCACGAAGCGAGGATAGCTGTAAAAGAGGGCATCGTCGCTGGGATCCAACTTGGAGCGCTGCCAATCCTTGAGCACCACCATGGCCAAACGGTTGCAAATCTTAATCAAAGCTAACATTTTGGAAGCTTCGGAAAAGGGGTGGGCGTGATACCTTAGCAGAGCAACAGTGGCCATTTCGCGAAGGACTCTTTGCCGTGATGTCTGTGTCTCACCCCTCTTCAGCGGCTCCTTCTTCTTCTGGGTCTAACTTTGGCCTGCGAGAGTACGTAACCGAACTGCAGCTCCACATGGCTCTGCAGGCTCGCAGCCTTACTCCTTCTCTCAGCGTTTCCCCAGCCCAGGACAGCCCCCTGGCTCTGGTGCAGCGGGCACAGGCAGCTATGGAGAAGTCCGTTTCCCGCCAGTGGCTTTGAGCGGCACAGCCTGGGCAGAGAGGCTCAGGCCAAGCTTTTGCGCAACACCCCCTGCACCAGTAGAACCGACACTACGACAAACCCCGTCAAGAGGCCCAGGGATCCCGCCAGGGTGAGATCGCCCCAGGGAGCCTGCAGCACCACATCGGCCCAGCTCCAGCTATCGCTGCGGTAGACATGGCGGATGGGCTCGATGGCAAAAGTGAGGGGGTTGAGGCTGGCCACCCAACGCAGCCAGGTGGGCATAAAGCTCAGGGGAGCCAAGGCCGTGCTGGAAAAGATCAGGGGCAAGTTGACCAAAAAGATGAAAGCCAGCAATTGCTGGTGCCCCGGCATGGCAAAGGCCAAGCCCAAGCTCAGGGCCGTGAAGCCCAAGACCAACAGGCCCACGATCAAGGCCACCACCGCCAAGCCTGGCCCGTCGGGGATCCCGGCCCCAAGGGCGTAGTCTGCCCCCACAATGACTGCCGTCTGCAGCAACGCCAAGCTGACGATAAACAGGCTAGAAGCAAGAACAATGGAAAAACGAGAGGTGAGGGGAGCCACCAACAACCGGTTCAAAAAGCCAAATTCTCGGTCGAAAATCACCGGCACTCCGGCATTCAAGGCTCCACCAAAAGCCGTAAACACGATGACTCCCGCCCCCAAAAACTGGGTGTAGTTTTGTCCGGCCCCGAAAATGCCGGCAGGAGCATTCTGAAACAAGGCTCCAAATAGAATCAGCCAGAGCAACGGCTGGATAATGCCGGCCAGCAAGGTTGTGGGGCGACGCTGCAGTTGGATAAACAAGCGGCGGGTGAGGGCAAAGGTCTCCTGCCAAAAATCAGCCGTCAGAAGGGGGATCGGGTTGGGTTGAACCGAGGAAGAGGCAGAGTTCATACCAAAGCTCCTGTAGGGTTGCGATCAATCAATCCATTCCAAATCCATCTACCAAATACCTCGATGTGCCTTTGTATAGGGATCAATAGGGCTCGAGCATGAGGTGATGAAGTTACTTTTTCTTTTTGCCCAGATTGGCCTCGGCAGCGGCCAGCTCCGCGTCCATCAGGGTTTGCCCGGTTGCCGCCAAATACACATCATCCAAGCTGGGACGAGACTGGGTGCTGCTGAACACCTCTAGCCCATGAGCCTGCAAGTGGGCGCGAATCTGGCTGAGGGGATCCTCTCCATTCCGCTGCACCACCAGGTTCAGGGCGTTGCCCTGGGCGCTGTTGATCACCACCTTCTGGACAAAGGGCAGGGATCCCAGCAGTTGGGCACCCCGTTGGGCCAGTTCCGCCGGGGCAAATTCCTGCAGCTTGACGGTGATGCGCTCGCCGCCGACGCGGGTTTTCAGCTCCTCGGGGGTTCCCTCGGCAATCACCTTGCCCCGGTCGATGATGGCCACCCGATCCGCCAGCAGGTCGATCTCCTCCAGGTAGTGGCTGCTGAGCACCACTGTGATCCCTGTGTTCTTGAGTTGGCGCAAAAAATCCCAGATGGCCAGCCGACTGGGAATGTCCAGGCCCACCGTGGGCTCGTCCAAGACCAGCACCTGGGGTTGATGGAGCAGTCCTGCCGCCAGATCCAAGCGTTTGCGCAGCCCGCCGGAGTAGGTACCGATGAGTTGGTCGGCGCGGTCGGTCAGCCCCAGCAGTTCCAGGACGGCAACGATTCGCTCTTGAGCCAAGGGGCGAGGCAGGTGGTGGAGATCGGCCTGCAACTGCAACAATTCTCGCCCGGTCAGCACCTTATCCAAGGCCACCTCTTGGGCGACAAACCCCAGTTTTTCTCGTACCGCTTTGGGGTTTTCGCTGGCTGGGATCCCGTACACCTCTATCCGGCCCGCATCGGGACGAAGCAAGGTGCAAAGGCAATGCAAAGTGGTGGTCTTGCCGGCCCCATTGGGGCCGAGAATGCCGTAGATCTGGCCGGGTTTCACCTGAAACGAGACGTCCGCCACGGCCACTGTGGATCCGTAGCGCTTTTGAAGTTGCTCTACCAAGACCGCAGGAGTATCTGACATGGGTATCCACATCTCGCTTCCTCTAGGCTATCAAGCCTGTTCGGGAGATGAGGCCAGGGATCGCCACCATTTCTTGCTCGTTGCCGCCAGCCCCCTAGGGATGGTGGGAGCTGAACCGAGGCTCACGGTATAGTGGTTCAGGCGAATCCGATGAGTGCAGAGGGATCCCCGCCCATCCTCAACTCAGTCCGGTTGGGTTTAACCCTCGCCAAGGTGTCTGTTGTGGAGAGGAGATGAATGCTGAAGCCAAAGCATGCCTGCCGGCCCCTGCTGCCGACTTGTGGGAGCTCGGATTCCCCTATCGAAAAAGGATGCTCTGTTGTAGCTTATACAGCCTTGGCCATTTTAGCGCTTGGCTTGGTCGGTTGCGGCGAGGGAACAACTCCTCTGGGCCCCCTGGAAAATGTCTTCCTGCGGGCGGATGATTTTGAAATCACAGGAGGATCCCCGGCAGCGGGCGCAGTGGGGCCCTACCTACAGTTCAACATGCGGCGGCAGCGGGATAACCAAATCCTAAATCGCCCCCTTAATGTCTATGTGGACAATGCCGGGCTGGCAGAAAGGCGGAATCCCCTTTTGGATAACCAAAACCGTCCTATTCTCTTACAGCGCTCGGTGGCCTTCTTGGGCAATGGGCTGGATCTGAACAGAGATGGCCAGCCGGATCTGCCCCCCAAAGAACCCCCCAACTTCACCAGTGGCCCGCTGCTGCCCTACACCCCGCCCAATCAGTGGCAAAGCCGGGCTGCCCTTGCCTATGTCCCCGGACAGGCCAATATCCCCGGACGGAGTCCCAGCGACCGCTTTGGCATCTACTTTTCTTCCATCCTGCCCTACACCGGGCAGCTTCGCTTTCGCGCCCGCGACGAGCTGGGCAATGCCTTTGCCCGCACCTTTGAGGTCACCTACCCGCCGGCAGCCAGCCGCGCCACGGTCACGGTTACCTTGGCCAACCTCACCGCCACTGCCCAAGAGCCGGTTCTCATTGCCATTTGTAACCAGTTGGGAGCTGCTGCCGTGGTGGGCCTGCGGAGTGGCACGTTCACCGAGCTGGTGGATCTCCTGCCGGCCCCAGGGCTGCCGGTGGATCCCACCTTGAGCGAGCCCATCCGCTATGTGGCCGAGGCTTATCAATTTAACCGCGATCGAGCCGTCATCCGCGTTTCCCAGAATCCCACGGATCCCAGCCGCATGAGCGTTCCTCTACTGGGATCCGAAGGGGCAACCGGTCGGGCAGATCTGACGCTGGTGAACTCTGTAGGGGATCGGCTTACCTGCTTCAACGATCGGCTTTCGGATCTGCGGGATACGTTTTCTGACTTTTTCAGATAGTCAATTCAAATAGCAATGAGACACTGGCCAGTAGAATAGTCCGACTCGCAAAAGCAGGCCTTGTCACTTCATCAACAGAAGTTCCTCCATCTGCATGCATCCTTGCCCTCTTGAAAGCACTGCGGTCGCTTCAAACTAGATTGAGACGCTCCCCAAGCGTTCCGCGCTGCTTTTACCGACTCCCATACCCTTCCCTTCCGCTGTATGACCGGCTTTGTACGTCTGTGGGTCTGCTCCCTTCCTGGACATGCCCTACGACTCTCTCTCAGGTCAAGGCTTCTTTCTGAGGTCTACTGGCATGCCATCCTACCTGTAACGTCATCTCATCCTCAACTGAATTGACCATAGATCTGGAATCGTTTTACTGGTGTGCGAAGCAACTATACTTGCAATGTCGTGAAAGCGGCTCAACCGACAAAACCTCAGGGCAGATGCTGCAAGGCCAGCGCCAACTGTTCGTACTCTGCCAAACGGTTGTAGACCTGGGCCGAGATGCGTACCCAAAGCTGCCCGGCGAAGGGGATGATCGGAACCTCAATGCGGTACTTGTACCAGAGGTAATCGTGAAGCCGACGGGCGCGCTCCTCAAGAGGAAGCTCAGGGATCCACTGCTGCCAAAATGGCGGCAAGGGTAGGGTGGCCATAAAGCCCAACATCTTTTCGGGGGCGGGCGGGATCCCCTCAAGAGCCTCCAAGAGCAACTGCCGCGCCTGCAGCAGCAGAGTGTGGTTGTGCTGACGGATGTTGTCCAGTCCCACCCCTTGGATAAACGCCAGGGCTGCTGAAATGGCCAACCAAGCGCTGGGATCCCGTGTGCCCACCCAGTCGAACTCCGCTGTGAACCCTTGCCCATAGCCGTGGGAGATCACCGTAGGATGAGTTTGGGCCTGTCGATAGGGGGCCACCCACAAAAAGGCACAGCCTTTCGGGGCAAACAGCCACTTGTGGGCATTGCCGGTGTACCAATCGGCTCCTAGCTTTTCCAACTCCAAGGGGAGAACTCCGGGGGCATGGGCGCCATCCACCAAAACCGGGATCCCGCGCTCCCGACAGAGGCCGATCAGCTCAGGCAGGGGGTAGATCAGAGCCGTAGGCGAGGTGAGGTGATCCAACACCGCCAGGCGAGTTTGGGGAGTGAGGATGGCCTCGAAGGCCGCGATAACCTGCTCTGGCCCCGCAATGGGGAAAGGGATCTGCGCCTCAACTGGGATGGCTCCCCACTGGGCACAGATGTACTGCAATGCCTGACGAACGGCCCCGTAACCGTGATTGGTGCAGGCGATCTGATCCTCTGGCCGGAACCGCAGCGAGCGCAAAACGGCATTGACCCCGCTGGTGGCATTTTCCACAAACACCAAATTTTCGGGTTCGGCCCCGACGAAATGGGCCAGTTCTGCTGCCGCCGCCCGCAAGGCTCGAGGAAGTTCCTCTCCCATAAACTGCACCGGCTGAGCCTCCAGGCGTTCCCGCCATACACTCTGGGCCTGCAACACCTTTTTCGGGGTCGCGCCGTAGGAGCCGTGATTCAAAAAAACGGCTTGCGGATCCAGTCCCCACAAGGAGCGTTCGCAAAGCGGTGCATCGGCGCTGAGGGCAGAGCTAAAGCGAGGAGAAGTGGATCCCATATTGGGGAAAGAAGGCATGGTTCACTCCCTCTGTCCCTGGACGATGCAGGAAAAAGATGGGGGAATTGCTGCGATCTGTGTGAGGGGTTTGCTCAGAAATCCGAAGATATCAACACCTATCAACACCGCTGATGTGGAGACCAATGGCATCTCGACTGAATGTCAGAACCTAAGGCTCTTTGAGACGGATTCTCTTAGGTTGATCTATTGGCCGTCACCCAATTCTGGGCCGAGATCCGAGATAGGGGCAATTTTGCTGAGCTTGATTTTAGGGTTGCTGGCAACAAACTGCTGTAAAGTCCACTCGTTCTTAAACAGAAGAACGGGCCTGTCTTGAATGTCTTTAACAACTAGGGTGTTAAACAAGCTGGGGATGTTCTCCAGCGCCTTCCAGCCATTCTCGACCCAGCGGGCCAGGGTGTAGGGCAACATCTCCAGTCGGGTTTCGACGTTGTATTCACTTTCAAGGCGGTACTGCAAAACCTCAAACTGCAACTGGCCCACCGCTGCCACAATCGGATCCCGTTTGGAATCGTCGATAGAGTACATGATTTGTACAGCCCCTTCTTCCCGCAGTTCCGCTACCCCTTTCTGGAACTGCTTAAACTTGGAAGGATTGGGATTTTTCAAGTAGGCAAACAGCTCAGGAGAAAAGCTAGGGATCCCGGCGTAGCGCAGCTTCGGGCCGGTGTAGATGGTATCCCCAATGGTGAAGATGCCGGGATTATTCAGGCCGATCACATCCCCAGGGTAAGCTTCATCGATGGAGATGCGCTCTTGAGCAAACAACTTCTGGGGATAAGATAGGCGAATGGGACGATTGAGTCGGGCATGGTTGACCACCATATCCTTCTCAAACTTGCCGGAACAGATGCGCACAAAAGCAACGCGATCCCGATGGCGGGGATCCATGTTGGCCTGCAGTTTAAAGACGAAGCCCGTAAACTCAGGATGTTCGGGCGGGATCAGTCCGGCAGTGCTCTCGTGAGGCATTGGCGGTAAGGAATACTCCAAAAATGCATTGAGGAAAAGCTCCACCCCAAAATTGGTCATGGCACTGCCGAAAAAGACCGGGGTTTGTTTGCCAGAATGCACCTGTTTTAGATCCAAGGTGGGCATGAGACCATCCAGCAGTTCCAGCTCTTCCTTGAATTGGTAATACAAGTCCTTGTCGATCAACTCCTCAATTTGCGGATCCCCAAGTTTAATGACGGTATCTTGAACTTTTAGCCGCCCCCCAGATACCCGCTCAAAGAAATGAAACTCCTGAGTCCGACGGTCAAATAGGGCAGTAAACCGCTCGCCTGAGCCAATTGGCCAGTTGACAGGATAGGGCTTGAGGCCCAGTTCTGTCTCAATTTCATCCATCAGCTCCAAGGGATCCCGACTTGGGCGATCCATCTTGTTGATAAAGGTAAAAATCGGCAGCCCCCGCATCTGACACACTTCAAACAGCTTGCGGGTCTGGGTTTCCAACCCTTTGCCGGCATCTTCCAGCATCACGGCATTGTCAGCCGCTGCCAGGGTGCGATAGGTGTCTTCGCTGAAGTCCTGGTGGCCGGGAGTATCCAGCAGATTGAGACGAATGTTGCGGTAATCAAATTGCAGGACGGTAGAGGTGATGGAAATACCCCGCTGCTTTTCCAGTTCCATCCAGTCGGAAGTGGCCCGCTTTTGCGCCCGACGGGCCTTCACAGCTCCCGCTTCTTGAATGGCCCCCCCGTACAACAGCAGCTTTTCGGTGAGGGTGGTCTTCCCCGCATCGGGATGGGAAATAATGGCAAAGGTGCGCCGTTGCTCTACAGCTTTGGCCAAATCAAGTTCTTTCATCAACTGTTGCCGCTCCACTACAACCTGGTCGTTTTAAAGAAGATGACGTTGCAATGCTGTCCCCTAAACGATGGGAGAAATAGGGAGAAGATAGAAAAACAAAAGTGAGAAGTAGGGTGAATAATGCGCTTGATGATAATGGGCTTGGGTTGCCGCCAGGTAGCGAGGGGGAGAGAGCACAGGCCGAAAAGCGCGAAAAGCCAACAGAACCATTTTGACCCTAGCACAGGAACAGGGATCCCTGTTGTCTGGCATACTGGCGGAGATCTTGAGGGGGAATTTCCCAGGCCAACCGGCCAGAACTCAAAGCAGATGCTGCTCGTTGTTGTTGCGCAACGCTGACGTGAAGAGCAGTTGCTCAATCGTGGCAATGGTGAAGTTTTGGCTGATCACCAGCCGCTCGACGCGAATGCGGTGGGCTTGCAGGAGGCAATCTTGCTGCAAGGGCTTGGGCAATTGTTCCCAATGATCCAGCAGGACTTCCAGCAAAATCTCGCCCGGTAGCCCGGTGGCGCTTTCCAGGGATCCCAGCTTTTCTACCCTCTCGGCAGACCATTTGAGGGTAAGCTTTTGCAGGCCCAGTTGTGCATCCAGAGCCTCGCGGGGATCCGACTGGGCACCCTGCCCATTGGGGGTGCCATTGCGGCGAACCCCATTGTCGGTGCAAGCAGTAGCAGGGGGCAAAAGCTCGGCTGGCTTTTCAGTTGGCAGCGAAGTATTGGCCCATTTGGCCAGACTGACCTGGGGTGGGGAGACAACCCTTTCCACCTCGACCGGAGCGGGCGACAAGTTGGACAAGGGATCCGCATCCCGAGAAGGAGCTTCAGGTGGGGAGAGCACACCGGCCAGGAGAGGCATCCGTCCTGCCTCTGGTGGGGTTGTGGCAACCTGGCACAGAGGGGACGAGGCGGCGGCAGATGGATCGGGCTCAACATCTAATGCCGCAGGGTGAGGCAGATCCAGGGAATCCGTTCCCCTGTCGTCTTTTGGACGGAGCGGAGCCTCAACGCCATCGGCAGCCGTAGGTGCAGGTTCCATCGGCTCTGGCTGCTTATTCACCCCCATGCGCGAGAGCAGATCCGCCTTGGTGGGGCCGGTGGGCAATTTTTTTTTGGGAGGCTTCTTGGCGGTAGCCATGTTAGCGGGCCTCCAACACAGCCTTGAGGACCTCACGATAAGGTTGGGCCAGGAGATCTTCCCCTGCCTCCGCCAACGACCAGCCCATGCTGTTGGTTTGCTGCACCACTGTACTTTGCCGCACCGGCGTGAAAATGGGGATCCCTTGCATCATTTCCGCCAAGGCTTCCACCGCGGCCCGCGACATTTTGGTGCGGTTGTTGCCCACCCACTGTTCCCGTGTGGGGAGCACCCCCAAAAACTTGGGCACATGAAAATCCAGCTCTTCCAATTCTTTCAACAGCACCAGGGTACTTAGGGCCCCCATCACCCCCTTTTGGGTACATTCCGTCGGCACCACCAGCAGATCGGCGCTGAGAATGCTGTTGTAGGTGAGCAACCCTTTCGAGGGGGGGCTGTCGATGACCAAAAAGTCATACTCCGGCAAAATCGGTCGCAAAGCCCGCTTCAAAAACAGCTCCCGCCCCGGCTCCATCACGATCGCATCCATAGCCCGCGAGAGACTGTAATCGCTGGGGGCCAACCACAGCCGCTCCTGGCGATCCTCATTCAACGGCGGACGGATAATCTCCCGAATGTGAACCCGATCCGCCCCCGGCAAAATCGTCTCGGCAATGGTGGCCGACTCCGACAGATCCGTCCAGCCCATCCACTGGCTCAGGTTGCCCTGTGGGTCAAAGTCAACAGCCAGCGTCTTGCCATGCTCGGCCAACATGATGGCCAGGTTGAGGGCGGCTGTGGTCTTTCCGGATCCCCCACTCAAACAGGCAACGGTGATGACAAGCGCCGTTCTGCCAGACATGAGTTATCCCCTCGTAGCCCATCCCCTAACACTATAGCTAGGGTTAAGCAATGGTGTTCACACCTCTAATGGGGATCCCGCCGCTGGGAATGGCCTACAGGGATCCAGCCGCTGGGAGCTGAGCTTCCTCAGTTCTTTTCGATCCTCGGATTGAATTCTCAGAGGGAAGACACAAACCGGTGCAGCCGCTGCAGCCCTTTTTCGAGGGTGGTGCGATCGGCAGCATAGGAAAGGCGAATGTAGGAATCTGCCCCAAAGGCTACCCCCGGCACAGCAGCCACGTGGTGTTCCTTGAGCAGCTGCCGGCAAAACTCCACCGAACTTAACCCGGTTTGGCCGATGTTGACAAACACATAAAATGCACCTTCTGGCTCCGGGCAAGTCACCCCTGGCAAGGTGCGGATCCCGTCCAGCATCAGATCTCGCCGCTGCCAGAATTCTTGGCGCATTTTTTCCACAGCTGCTGCCGATAGGGGGCTGGTCAGGGCTTCCAGAGCACCGTACTGGGCGAAGGTGCAGACATTGGAGGTGCTGTGGCTTTGCAGGTTGATGGCCGCCTCAATGATGGGCTTGGGCCCGGCCAAGTAGCCCACCCGCCAGCCGGTCATGGCGTAGGCTTTGGCAAAGCCACTGCTGAGAATCAGGCGCGGCATCAAGTCAGGGCAAAGGGATCCCAGGCTGATGTGGCGGGCTTGTCCATAAACCAGCTTTTCGTAGATCTCGTCGCAGATCACGTACAGATGGGGGGCGGAGAGGATCACCTCTGCCAGAGCTGCCAGCTCGTGCCGGTGGTAAACGGCTCCGGTGGGGTTGGCCGGCGAGTTGAGAATCAGCAGCTTGCTGCGGGGGGTGAGGGCCTGGCGCAGTTGGGCGGCGGTGAGCTTGAACCCCTGGGCCTCTTCCGTCTGCACCTGCACAACCTTTGCCCCTGCCAAAATGGCAATTTCGGGGTAGCTGACCCAGTAGGGAACAGGCAGGATCACTTCATCGCCGGGATCCAGCAGCACCATGGCCAGGTTAAACAGGGTTTGCTTGCCGCCGTTGCTGATCAGGATTTGGTCGTGGCTGAACTCCAGGCCGTTTTCCTGCCGCAGCTTATCGGCCACTGCTTGGCGAAGGGCGGGGATCCCGGCGGTGGGGCCGTAGCGGGTTTTGCCATCTTCCAGAGCACGGATGGCCGCGGCCCGAATGTGGTCAGGTGTATCGAAATCCGGCTCGCCTGCGCTCAAGCTACACACATCCAGCCCCTCTGCCTGCATGGCTTTAGCCAGAGCCGAAATGGATAGCGTGGGGGAAGGGGATAGATGGGCGACCCGTTGGGACAAGCCGGCAGCAGACACCATCGGTTGGGAAGCTCTTTGTTTTATTTTAAGGTTCTCAAGCAGGGCCAATCTAGATAGCTAGGCTACTGCGGTCAACAGGCGGGTACCATCCACCAACAGCAGTTTGTTGCCCTCTCGCTCTGCCAACAGATCCCAAAACTCGCCCGCCACAGCTCCGGGCAAGAACCCTTCCAAGCGCAATTGCAGAGGAGCAAATTGCTTGGTTCCCTGGGGCTTGCGCCGCACGGTCACCTCAACAAAGCCATCGTGGGGCTCGACAATGCCGCGAATGTTAAAGCCTTCCTCTGTGTCCTCAGGGGCAGGCAAAAACGGTTCTTCTTCCCACTCTGGGTCTTGCTCCTCTTCCGGCAGGGCCAGGATGCGGATGATGCTCAAGCCCAAAGCCCCCCCTGAACGCGGCTGCGGCTGCACGTAGTACCAGTAGGTATGGCCGCTCTTGATGCAGTGCTCGAAGGGGCCGAGAAGCTCGGCGCGTCCGGGGGTAGCCGGATATTCTGCTCCGTCAGAGGCAACCAAGGTTGCCTGCGCATAAGTCTTGGGGATCGATTTCAGGGATCCCTTAACTAGGCCCAAAGCGCGGAATTGGTAAGGGTGGGCGGGAGGAGGCAATGGGTTCATGGCGGCCAGATCTTGGAAAGCCAGGGAAGTAGAGTCCATCATCTTATCCTATGGCGATCCTCAGATTGGAATATCCAGGGCTTTCCTCAGCATCGCCTCCAGCTCAGCGCCCTGCCGATTTGCGCACTGCGATCAAGCTGCTGGTGGTGCCCAGAAAAACCCCCATCCCCAATAACATCGACGGCAAGAGCCAAAACTCCAGTTGGCTGCGATCTGCCTGCATCACCTTGAGAAAGGGCAAGGCAATCAACTGCTCCAGCAGCTCCTGCAGCAACTGCTGGGATCCCAAGACCAATCCCCAAGCTCCCACTGCGCTGATCACCCCAAACAGGCACCCTTGCAAAATAAAGGGCAAGTAAATCCAGGCTGCCGTCGCCCCCACCAATTGCATCACCTCGATCTCCCGCCGCCGCGCCATGACGATGAGGCGAATGGTGGTGGTGATGACTGCCACTGCCGTCAGGGCCAACACGCCGGTAATGGTCAGGGATCCCAGCCGTAGCATGTCCTGGAGCTGGGCCAGTTGCTCCACAATGCGGTCGCCGTAGTAGACCTCATCCACCCCTTCCAGTTGGCGAATCTGCTCCGCCACTTCCCCCAAGGCTTCGGTGGAATCCGCCTTAACCCGCAGAGCATCCACCAAGGGGTTCTCCCCCAACTGGGTTTCCATGGCCGCCTCGTCTTGGATCCCCATTTCCAGCAAAAGGTTGCGCCAAGCCTGGTCTTTGGTGATGACCTTCACCTCGGCCACATGAGGCAGTTGGGCGACCTGAGGTTGCAGCTCCACCCCCTGCCGTTCCGGCTCCAGGTAGACGGAGATCTCCAGTTGTCCTCCCAGCGACTGCACCGTGGCATCCACGCCCCAGGACAGCTCAACGCCGATCCCCACCAAGAACAGCAACACCAGCAGGGTGCTCACAGCGGCCCAGTTCAGCCAGCCCCCCCGCCGCAACCCCAAAAAAGTCTCCTGTAGGAGGTAGCGAATTTTATTGAGAAGTCGGGAGAGAGATTGCATGCTATTCACCGTCCAACAATGCGCCCAGGAGCCGCTGCTCCCAAGGTTTCAACAAAACCTGTGAAGAGCAAACTAGGGATCCCGGCAGCCCTCAGCGCAGATCATACAGGCGCCCTCCCTCCATGCGCACCACCCGGTGGCCGGCCCGCTCCACCAGATAGGGGTCATGGCTGGTCATGATGACGGTCACCCCAAAGGAATTGAGCCGCTCCAAAATCTGGAGAACCAAGAGGGAGTTTTCCGGATCTAGGTTTCCTGTTGGCTCGTCCGCCAGCAGCAGCACCGGCATGTTGACAATGGCACGGGCCAGGCTAAGGCGCTGCTGTTCCCCCCCCGAAAGCTCATGGGGAAAGTGATCTCGCTTTTCGGTCAGCCCCACCATCTTCAAGGTCGGCCCGATGCGACGGCGGATTTCTGCGGGGGACAGCCCTTGGGCGCGCAGCACGAAGGCCACATTTTCTGCCAGGGTGCGGTTGGCCAGAAGGCGATAATCTTGGAAAACCACCCCCAAGCGCCGCCGCAACATGGCCAGCGGACGCGGTGGGATGCGGTAGGGTCGCCGCCGCCCTTCAGAAGAAAAGAGACAGACTTGATCGACGATGACCGTGCCCTCGGTGGCCTGTTCCGCCCCGTAGAGTAGCCGCAGCAGGGTGGACTTGCCCGCCCCGGAGACCCCAGTTACGAACACAAACTCGCCGCGGCGCACCTCCAAGTTCACATCCTGAAAAATTAAGTTGCCGTTGGGAAAGACCTTGCTCACGCCCCGCAAGGACACCATGCTGGCCGGGGCTTGCAGGGATCCGGATTGGGTGCTGCTGTAAAAGCCCAGGGTGGCCTCTGGATGGGCTGGGGCAGGGGGATGAGGGGTCGGAGCCGTACCCGCCCAACGGTGTAAGCGAGGAGGATAGCCGATGTGCTGACCGATCACCATAGTAAGCGCCTAGACAGAGGAGGGAGAGAGCGCCGGCAGACTAGGGGCGCAAACGAGAAGAGGGATCCCACAGCACTCGCCAGACAAAGCTGGGCAGAGCTAACATGCGTCGCCAGCGCCAGGGTTCCTGATAGAGACGATACAACCATTCCAGGTGATGGTCACGCCACCAACGGGGCGCTCGCCGTTTTTGGCCGGCCCAAATGTCCAAGCTGCCCCCCACCCCCATCCAGATGGCTTGGGGCAAAAGGGGACGCCACTTTTGGATCCACAGCTCCTGCCGCGGGGATCCCAGCCCCACCCACACCAGTTGCGGTCGAAATTCCTGGAGAGCTTGCAGAAGCTCTTTTTCTTCCTCGCTAGAGAAGTAGCCGTGGTAGCCCCAGAGGGCCAAAGCAGGACACTGGGCTTGCCAATATCGAATTGCTGCCCGGTTGACTTCCGGCCTTCCCCCCACCAGGGCCAAGCGCCACCCCCGTTCTGCCGCCAACGGGATCAGGGTTTCTGCCAGCTCGATCCCCGGCACCCGCTGGACGCGGATCCCCTGCCGCCGCAGGGCCCACACCACCCCAATGCCATCGGGGATCACCAGCTCCGCCGCTTGCAGCACCTGGGCAAAGGCCAGATCCCGCTGCGCCTGCATGATCATTTCCGGGTTGCAGGTAACCACCTGAGCGCCCTGACCCTCCCGAATACGCGCCTCAATCCAGGTGGCGTAGCTCTGTAGGCTGGCCTCCGGCAGAGCAAGGTGCAGGTTCACGCCCAGAATCGCATGGATGGATAACGACACTACCGACCGAATGCTGGCCCCCACTGGAGCCGTTGGACACGCTTTTAAGATAGCCCGGACCTTCTCCCAGAGGGAGAGGGGAGTTCGAGGAGGCATTTCATGGCTATTTGACCACGAAAATCTCTTCCCTCAGGCATCCGCGGCGGCATCCACGGCGTATCTCCATCAGACCAGGCCAGAGGGAATTGCCCGACCCAGAGCAAGCCCCTGAAGGTTGGTTGCCATCTTTCGAGACAGGAGACTTGAGATGAAGACTGCAAAGACTCCCTTCGCTCTGCCTCAATTGGCCGCCGAATGGGATCCCAGCCCTGCAACCTCCCGCCGCAGCTTGTTGTTGGCTGGTTTGCTGGCGGGCGTAGGTGGAGCAATTGGATTGCGCACCCTGCCCGGTGCCGCCCAGTCCAACACTGCCGACATCGCCATCCTCAACGCGGCCATTGACTTGGAACAGCAGGCAATCTGGGCCTACAAAACCGCTGCCGGCAAGTTGAGCAATACTGAGGTGGGCAAGATCGTGTTGGAAGTGGCCACCAAGAACCTGAAGGATCACGAACAGCACCGGGATCTGCTGGCGGGCGCCGTGCGGCAACTGGGGGGGATCCCCTCTCGGGCCCGGGATAGCTACGACCTTTCCACCTACATCGACAACAAAGAAGGCAATCTCGACTCCGATGCCAACATTGCCAAGCTGGCCCTGGCTCTGGAGTTTGATGCAGCCTTGGCTTACAACGACGCGTTTACCCAGCTTTCCAACAAAGACCTGGTGGCTGCCGCCAGCACCATTGGCCCCAACGAAGTTGCCCATGCCACTGCAATCCGGGCCGTGTTCCACAGCCTTGATCCCAGCATTCTGGTGGTGCCTGCCCCCTTTGTCAGCGCCGAGACTCGGGAGCGCTGGATCCTGAAGGTGTAAAGCCCCTGCCGGCGATGACTTCCAGCTAAAGCCGCCAACCCCCGGCGACAGCAAGGTGTAGAACCCCCACCGGCGCTGATCTCCAAAGCCTTCCAACGTCCTCTGTAGGATCTTGGGGTTTGGAGATCTTTGGAGGTTCTTTGGAGGTCAAGGTGTTCCACACCGCTGTCGCAATCGCCTTCTTCTGAACGCCTCAGCTTTTTTTCGCTTCCTAACCTGTGTGGAGAAAGCCCTATGCCGATGACGCGGCGGTTGCTGTTGCTCAGTGGACTGGGATCCCTGCTCAATGTGGGGGCTATCTTGGCTGTGGATCGGTGGCGACAAGCCAGCTCTGTTGCGGGGCGAGATCCTGTCGAGGCAACGGCGGAAGCAGAGGTGATCATTCGCGGGTTTCAATACCTGCCCCCGGAGATCATCCTCAAGCGGGGCGGCAAGGTGACCTTCACCAACCTGGATTCCACCCCCCACACGGCTACTCCCATAGAGGGAGCGCAATTCCAAGGAACGGGACGGCTGAGGCGCAACGAGAGCAAAGCAGTGGCTTTCGAAGTGGCCGGCATCCAGGACTATTTCTGCGAGATCCACCCCAGCATGGTGGGCCGTATTGTCGTCGTCGATTAGGTGGAGGCCATGCAAACCCCTCTTCCCTTCTGGAACATTTGTCGGCGGGTGTACCTGGTTTGGGCCATTCTTCTGGGGATGGGGTTCGCCGCCACCCAGTTTCACCAAGAGGCCAACATCAACTGGCTGTGGCTGGTGATTTCCCTGATTGGGTTGGGCTACATGGTGCGGCAGACTAGCTTGCCGGAGTTTCGAACAGCCGGACTGGCCCACCTCTACTTTGTGGGTTTGGTGTGGACGTTGGTGATCGCCCAGGGCATGATCCTCTCGGTGCTGCCCTTTGTCGGGCGTACCCCTTTGGCAGCTTTGAGCCCATACCTGGGGGTGTTTTGGCTGTGGCAAATGGGGCTGGGTCACTGGCTCAACGGCTTGGTGGATCCGCCGCGCCTCCCCTACTGGATGACCGGTGGGATCCAGATCCTGGCCGGAGTTGCCTGCCTGCTGTGGGGGCTGGAATGGCAGTTTGCGGTGGCAGGGGGAATCGGGGCCTTGGCCATGCTTCTTTTGATCCGGTTGCACTGACCCGTTCACTGATCTGACTTTGGGGTCTTATCCAGGCGCACTCGCCAAACTCCACCTCCCACGGCCACTTCATCCCCAGGGCGCAGCTTGCGTCCCCGCCGGGTTTCCACCTCACCATTCACCCGCACTTGCCCCGCTTGGATGAGCTGCTTGGCCTGCCCGCCGGTGGGAACAACCCCCGCCAGCTTGAGGAATTGATCCAGCTTGATTACAGGATCCGTCGCCGGCTGGGGATCCCTTTGAGCAGTCTCCGCCATCACTTCACCCAAATGGTTTTGACATTCACAAATTCCAGGATCCCTTCCCGGCTCAGTTCCCGTCCATACCCTGAGCGTTTGATGCCGCCGAAGGGAAGGCGCGGGTCGGACTTGACCAGACCATTGATGAATACGGATCCCGCCTCCAGCTCCTCCAGCAGGCGCTCTTGTTCCTCTGGATCGGTTGTCCAGGCGCTGGCGCCCAGGCCAAAGGGCGTGCCGTTGGCCAGCTCGATGGCTGCCGACACATCCGGTACGGTGAACAACAGCGCCACCGGCCCGAACACCTCCTGGTGGGCCACCGGATGATCGGGGGGGATGTCGCTCAGGATCGTGGGCGGGTAAAAATTTCCTCCCAAGGGGGAGCCACCGATGTGAACTTTGGCCCCCGCCTGCACCAAAGCCTGCACCTGTCCATCCACCTCTTGCAGAATGCTGGGGGTAGCCAGAGGCCCCACATCGGTTTGCGGATCCAAGGGATCCCCCACCTTGAGCCGGCGAAATCGCTCCGTCATGGCAGCCGTGAAAGGTTCGGCGATAGCCCTGTGTAGGATAAATCGTTTGGCGGCAATGCAGGACTGGCCGTTGTTGATCAGACGGGCCGTGACCGCTGTGGCAACTGCTGCCTCCAGATCGGCGCTGGGCAGCACGATGAAGGGATCGCTCCCTCCCAGTTCCAACACCGTTTTTTTCAGATATTGACCGGCCAAACGGGCCAGGCTGGAGCCGGCGGCTTCGCTGCCGGTGAGGGCGGCCCCCCGCACCCGTTCATCCGCCACCACCTCTGCCACCTGGGCTGCTGTGATCAGCAGGGTTTGAAAGACCCCTGGCGGAAATCCCCCCTCCCGAAAGATCTGCTCTAGGGTCAAAGCCGATTGGGGCACGTTGGAAGCATGTTTGAGCAGAAGGGTATTGCCCGCCATCAGGGCTGGGGCGGCACAGCGAAACACCTGCCAAAAGGGAAAGTTCCAGGGCATCACCGCCAAAATCACCCCCAGCGGCTGGTAGCGGATCCCGCTGCGGCTGGCATCGCTGGCGTTCGCGTAAGCGTTGCGTAGCAATATGGAGCGCTCGGCCAAGAATCCCTCTGCCTCCTCGGCATAGTAGCGACAAACCCAAGCGGATTTTTCCACTTCCGCAACGGCAGAGGCCAAGGTTTTGCCCATCTCCAGGCTGATTAGGCGGCCAAACTCCGCTTTGCGCTCCTCCAGGATCCCTGCCACCCGCTTCAGCCAGGCGGATCGTTGAGCAAACGGGATCCGACGATAGCTCTGAAACCGCTCGTGGGCTTGGGCGATACAGCTTTGGATCTGCCCAGCGTCGAAAACGGGGTAGCGAGCCAATTCCTCTCCGGTGGCGGGGTTGATGCTGACCAGGTGCCCCATCTTTTTCCCTCAACGCCTGTTTCTCCACTCTGGCATTTGCGCTCTGCCTGGAATAGTGCTCCGCACTGCTACTGCGTTCGCGTAAGCGTTGCGTAGCAATATGGAAAGATTTGCGGAGTGGGGGACTCAGGGTTGCGGGCTGCCGGTGGTGTCTGTTCGGGATGGCGGGGCGGATCCAGGAGCAGACCAGAACTCGTAGGCTGCTTGCGACAAGCTGGCGATCAGCCCTTCGGCTCTGGGATCGTTGGGGGTTTCTCGCTTCACCCACACCGCCGCCACATAGCGCCGCCCGTTGGGCAAATCCAGGATCCCGGCATCTCCCACCACGGAGCCCAGGGTTCCCGTTTTGTGGGCAATGCGCACCTCTTGGCCCAGATTGGGCCGGAAGTAGGAGAGCCGTTGGGTGCGCCAGAGAATATCCAAAAAGCGGTCGCGGCTGCGGCGGTTCAACATGCGCCCCTGTTCCACCTGGCTGAGCAACCAAACCATGTCGCGCGGGCTGCTGGTGTTGGTGCCCTCCAGATCCGGTAGCCACCAAGAAATTTGCGTGTGTTGTAGTCCCCACTGGCGAAATTTTTGGTTGAGAGCCTCCTGTCCACCCAGGCGATCGATGATCAGATTGGTGGCGAAGTTGTCGCTGAGGGTGATCATCAGGGTGGCCGCTTCCAAAGCAGAAACCTGGGATCCGAGGGGTCGGGTTTGCAACACGCCTGCCCCCCCTCCCTTGAGATCTTCCCGCAGAGTGAGCTGTTCATCCAGCCGCACCTGCCCGGTTTCCACAGCCTGGAAAAAAGCCAAGAGAATGGGGATCTTAATCACACTGGCGGCAGGAAAAGCCTGATCCGGCCTAACCCCGGCAAAGGCGCCGGTTTCCACCTCCCAGAACAGAGCCCCTGCCGTCAAGCCCGGTTGGTCGGCCAAAGCGGCCAAGCGCTCCTGCAAAGCCGGGATCGCTTCTCCCGGCAGAATGTTACTCGGGAATGCCGACGGGGGAGGATCCCCAAGCTGCGTCGTGGCCTGTTCTATCCGGCCAGCGGTGGTCGATTGCAGCAGTTGCGAGAGGCCCGCCATCGTCAGGCCCAGGATAAGACTTAAGCTCAGTCCCCTGAGCAACACTTGCCCGAGAGATGGAGAACGTCTCAAGCGGCGAGGCCGGGCAGCCCGTTGGCGCAGACGAGCAATGGCTTTCTGGCGAGCAAGACGCAGCGGTTGAGGACGGGAAACCAATAGGGATCCCCTGGGGGCAGGAAGCAGGCGACCAGAACCTGTTCGCAGCTTTGACTCCGCCGGAGGTGGGACGGTATCCTTGGCAGGTTGTGGAGGGCGGCGGGGATCCCGCGACTTCTCTGGCAAAGGCCTACGGCCCGCTAGCGCGGATGGATCGGTGCCTTTCCTCTCCCTTGCTCTGGTCATAAGAACGATTGCCTTAACACCATACTTCTGACAGACACTGCTGGCAGTTTCACCGACTCCACTCCGGTGAGCTTGGCTTAATTAAACCCACATTAAACCCACAAATTGGCCAACCTGCCCTGACCTAGATTGCAAAACGCCCATCAAACCGTCCTCGCGACACGAAGCCTAGCAACAACCCCGCCAAAGGCAGGATGAGTCCCTGTTGCCAGAGCATCCACTCGGAGTCGTTTTAAAAACTTAGGTTGATCCGTGACCCCCCTTTCCCTCTGGAAGAGGGGCTGGGAATAGTCGCGGAAGCGGCGCGGAGCGCTTTTGCCAAGTCCAGGAAAACCGTCAGCTAGAAATCGCAGGAGCCCCGCACTGTACCCGTAGGGTCACTGCCGGGAGGAATGCGCTTTGATGAAGTACAATGAACTCATGAGCCAAGTCCTGACCATATCCTGCAAGCTCAAGGT
>NZ_JANSIA010000036.1:0-27074 GCF_047461835.1 Synechococcus sp. R60.1
ACCCGATCCACCAGCAAGAAAGGATAGCGATGGGGCAAGATCTCCAAAATCTGCTCCGTTGTGAAGACGGGGGGAGCGGTTGCCAATTGAGCGGCTGCTTCAGCCGAGAGAAGGGGAGGAGGAGAGACATCAGAGGACATGGTGAACCCACAGAGGCAGAGGACAAAACCAAATCCCGGACGGGGAGGACGGCAGGCCAGAACTCAGCCAAAAGAGCACCCAGGGAGCTGCGGAAAGGAGGGGAATGAAGCGGATCCCACCCTGGGGATCCCCTTGAAGACAAGTGCTCCGCACCGCTCTCGCAACTGAGGATGGCAGGGTTGTTGCTGCGCAACCGGATCCCTTGCTCCCCCTCACTCTTCATGGATCAGCAGGGATCCACTCTTGAGCAACTGCTCGGCCAAACGGTGGTGCAGGGCATGGCCCGCCTTGTAGGCCACAATGTGCCCCTGCAGTCGGCAGCCCAGGAGGCTGAGATCTCCTAGTAAATCTATCAGCTTATGGCGCACCGGCTCATCTGGGTAGCGCAATGGCCCCAACCACTCGGTTTGGCTACAGACAATGGCATTTTCCAGGCTGCCCCCCTGGATTAGCCCCCGTTCCCGGGCCAGCTCCACATCCTGCTGGCGGGCGAAGGTGCGGGCCGGCGCAATGGACTGGACAAAATCCGGCCTGTTCTCCCTCCAGCTCAGCCACTGTTCTCCAATCGGGCAATCGGCAAAATCGATGCCATAGGTAAAGCGGGCTGTAGGATGGGGGAGGGCGCTGACAAAGGCTTCCCCCGCCCAGACAGTGACCGGTTCTTGGATCACCCCCAGCAGGGCTGGCTGATCTTGGGCCTGGATCCCGGCCTGGGCAATGGCCTCTACAAAGGGCAGGGCAGAGCCATCCAGAATCGGCAGCTCCGGCCCCTCCACCTCGATGCGGCAGTTGTCAATGCCCAGGATGTAAAGGGCGGCCAGCAGGTGTTCCACCGTCTGCACTTGAACAGAGGGGGATCCCTGCTGCAACAGGGTGCAGAGATGGGCAGGGGCCAGGGATCCCAACCGAGCCGGGATCTCAGGGGATCCCGGTTGATCCACCCGCACAAAAACTCGACCGCTGCCGGCAGGAGCTGGATGCAGACTGCAGCCAATTGGCAGGCCGGTGTGCAGGCCAACGCCTTCTAGGGCAATAGAGCTGGCTAAGGTGTGTTGCCGGCCTCTCATCGTGCTCCGCAGCGCTAGTGCAAACGCTCTTGGCCCTGGTCGAAAACGCGGTAATACAGCTCCCGATAGCCCACGCGCAGGTTGCTGCTGGCATCTGCCAACTTGGCTTTGTGGCTGCGGGTGCCGTAGGCGCTGAACACCTCGTAGGTATCTCCCTCAAAGAAAAAGGAAGAGACATCGGACACCTCTTCGCCCCCCAGCAACTGCCAGCGCCCCTGGCGAAACTGCAGCCGGTAGTGGGCTTTATCCAAGCTGCCGGAAGGACGGTCGATAATGGCGTCGATGCTGCCCTCGTAGAACGGCTCGGCACCACCATTGGGGATGGATATGTCCACAGGCCACACGTCCACAGCGATATCTCGGTAGCGGCAGTTGGGCCGGTTGCACAGGCGAATCGAGCGCATGACCTCGGCAATGGCTTCCAGCCGCTGCCGCGCCTCGGCCAGAGAAAACCGCTCTGAGTCGCTATCGCGAACGAGCTGGGGCGATACCTGAGCCGGCCCTGCCAGCGATGAAGGGGCAGCCAGCGCCGGGGATCCCCAGCAGCATCCCACCAACACCAGACAAATCAAGCTCAGCCAACAACGGTATGCGGATCCCATGGATGCAATCTATGACAAAATCAAGCTCCTCTTCTCTACTCTAGGCACTCTGGGGGATCCCAACCTGATGCCGATATTACCCCACTCTGGCCCTGAACAACTGGCGCAGGTACGGCTTGTATTGGTGCAGCCGGCTGGGCCGCGCAACCTCGGCGCCATTGCCCGCGTGATGAAAAACATGGGCTTCAGGCAGTGGGTGCTGGTGGATCCCCAATGCGATCCCCTCGATATGGAAGCGATCACCACAGCCGTGCATGGGGCAGACCTGCTCCATCAAGCCCGGAAGGTGCAAACTTTGCCCGAAGCCCTGCAAGGGTGTGTGCAGGTTTTCGGGACAACGGGGCGCAGCCAAACCTACCCACCCGAATGGCAAATTCAGTCCCCCCGCCAAGCCTTTCCCGCTCTGCTGGCCGCCGGCCCTGCCGCCCTCGTGTTTGGCCCCGAAGATCGCGGCTTGAGCAACGAGGAGCTGGCCCTTTGCCATCGCCAGATCCAGATCCCCACCGATGCGACCTATCCCTCTTTAAACTTGGCCCAAGCCGTGGCCATTTGTTGCTATGAGCTGTACACCCTCGTCTGCCAGAGCCCTTCCCCTGCTCCTCCTATGCCCTCGCCTCAAAGGCTTGCCCCCTTCGAGCTGCTGGAGGGATTTTTCGACCACTTAGAAGCGCTGTTGCTGCAAATTGGCTACCTGCACCCCCACACAGCCCGCCGCAAAATGCTCAAGTTTCGCGCCCTGTTCCAGCGAGCCGGCCTGACCGTAGCCGAGGTGGCCTTGTTGCGCGGGATCCTGCGGCAACTGCAATGGAGCCAGGGATGCTCTCGTCAGGAACCTCTGGAAGCAAATGCAGCTCCCGTCCCGCCGACGCAACCAGATTCCAGCAGGACCCCATCTTGACCCCAAGGCTGGGCCTCCAGCCCCGCCCTACCGCTACCGGAAGCAAGCTAGAAGGGCGGCTTCCTGCTTTCAGGCGGCGCGGAGCGCTTGTCAAGAATCTTGAGGCTTTGGCCGTGGGAGAATATCGGAGAATATCAATGCTAGAGCTTAAGGGTGGCGCGGGGATCGTAGGATTGAACCCGCTGCAGCCTTTCGTAAAGTTCTCGCTCTTCTTCGGAGATCTGGGTGGGCAAATGGATCTGCACCACCACGTAAAAATCCCCCCGTTCTCCGTTGCCTTTGGGAAATCCCCTTTCCGCCAGCCGCAACTTTCGCCCCGGCTGCATGCCAGGTGGGATCCGCAGCTTCACCACCCCCTCCAAGGTGGGCACCTCCACCTGGGCGCCCAAAACCGCTTCGCTGGGGCTGATGGGCAGATCGCAGTAAACGTCGAATCCCTCTAGGCGATAGAAGGGGTGGTCTTTCAGCTCAATTTTAAGGTACAGATCACCGGCACCGCCGTTGGGGTTGGGGTGGCCTTGGCCGCGCAGGCGAATCCGCTTCCCTGGCGTAATTCCCGGCGGGATGTTTACCTCGAGCACGCGATCCCCGCCCACCCGCAGGCGACGCTTGCCCCCCTCAAAAGCTTCTGGAATGCTGATCTGGATGGTGGCCTCAGCATCGTAACTGGTGTTGCCAGTGGATCCCGAAAATCCGCTGCTGCGGTCTGTGGTTTGGCTGCGCACCCGGCCCAGCAGTTGATCGATGAAGTCTTGAAAATCATCAAATTGGCTGAAATCGACGCCACTCCCCCCAAATCCGCTCCCCCCAAAGTCTTGGCTGAAGGGGCTGCTGCTGTAGGTGTAGGCATCGCGGCTGGAGCGAAACCCGCCCTGCTGATAGTATTGGCCAAATTGGTCGTATTGCCTGCGCTTGCTGGGATCCGAGAGAACTTCGTAGGCTTCGTTAATGTCTTTGAATTTCTCTTCAGCCGCTTTGTCGTTGGGGTTGACATCTGGGTGATACTTGCGGGCTAGGCGCCGATAGGCTTGTTTCACCTCATCGGCAGTGGCCGTTTTGCTGACCCCCAAAATCTTGTAGTAGTCCTTAAAGTTTTGCATGGAGGCGTCCGCAGGCAAATCGCTGAGAGTGGGCAGAAAACCACGAGGCTAGGCGTCCCCGGCAAGGGCTCCTTCCCTCCGACCTACTGAAGAAAATGAGGAGGCGGGCTAGACGCCATCGCCCATCCCGTCCCTCCTCATTATCGGCGCTACAAGTAAGGGCGGGATCCGCCCTGGGCCCGCGGCCCACGGAGGGATCCCTGAGCAGTCACTTGCTCTCGGTGAAGTCGGCATCGATCACATCATCGCTGCCGCCGGAGGTTTTCCCTGAGCCGGGAGTGGGGCCAGAGGAGGCCCCCGGCTGTTGATACAGCTCGCTGCTCATGGCGTAGAGAGCCTCTTGCAGCTCCCGCTCTTTGCTCTGGATGGCGCTGTCGTCCTCCCGCTGGATGGCCTCCCGCAGTTCTCGCACCAGAGTCTCGATTTGGCTGCGTTTGCTGGAGGAGATCTTGTCGCCTAACTCCTTCAACTGCCGCTCGGCTTGGTAGGCCAGCGAGTCGGCCTTGTTGCGGCGCTCAATTTTCTCCCGGCGGGCCCGGTCTTCGGCAGCGTATTTTTCTGCCTCAGCAATCATGCGCTCCACCTCTTTGCTATCCAAAGTAGAGGCGCCGGTGATGGAGATGCTCTGCTCTTTGCCGCTGCCTTTGTCTTTGGCCGTCACCTTGAGGATGCCGTTGGCGTCGATGTCGAAGGTGACCTCGATCTGCGGCACACCGCGAGGGGCCGGCGGGATCCCGTCCAGCTTGAAGCGGCCCAGAGATTTGTTGTCGCGGGCCAGCTCCCGCTCCCCTTGCACCACGTGGATTTCCACGGAGGTCTGCCCATCTTCGGCAGTGGAGAAGATCTCCGACTTGCGGGTGGGGATGGTGGTGTTGCGCGGGATCAGCTTGGTGGCCACGCCGCCCAAGGTTTCCACCCCCAAGGACAAGGGGGTGACATCCAGCAGCAGCACGTCTTTGACTTCGCCCGCCAGCACACCCGCTTGGATGGCCGCCCCAACCGCCACCACCTCATCGGGGTTGACACTTTGGTTGGGTTCTTTGCCCAGCAGCTCCCTCACCAGCCGCTGCACCGCCGGAATGCGGGTGGATCCCCCCACCAGCACCACTTCGTTGATGTCGGCCTTGGTGAGCTTGGCATCCCGCAGGGCTTGTTCCACCGGCCCCTTGCAGCGCTCCAGCAGGTCGGCACAGAGGTGTTCAAATTGAGCGCGGGAGAGCTTCAGCTCCAGGTGTTTGGGCCCATCGGCAGTGGCAGTGATGAAGGGCAGGTTGATGGTGGTTTCGGAAACGCTGGACAGCTCGATCTTGGCTTTTTCCGCAGCTTCCGTTAGCCGTTGCAGCGCCTGCCGGTCTTGCCGCAGGTCGATCCCTTCCATTTGCTTGAACTGCTCGGCCATCCAATCGACGATCTTCTTGTCGAAGTCGTCGCCCCCCAACTGCGTGTCGCCGCTGGTGGATTTCACCTCGAAAACGCCATCCCCCACTTCCAAGATGGACACATCGAAAGTGCCACCGCCCAGGTCGAAGACGAGGATGGTCTCGTTGTTGCGCTTGTCCAAGCCGTAGGCCAAAGAGGCTGCTGTCGGCTCGTTGATGATGCGCAGCACTTCCAAACCGGCAATGCGGCCCGCGTCTTTGGTGGCCTGCCGCTGCGAGTCGTTAAAGTAAGCGGGAACCGTGATCACCGCTTGGGTGACCGGCTGGCCCAGGTAGCGGCTGGCATCATCCGCTAGCTTGCGCAGCACCATGGCCGAGATCTCTTCCGGCGCAAATTCCTTGTTCAGGCGGGGGGCGTATAACTTGACATTGCCCCGCTCATCCCGCCGTACCTGGTAGGAGACCCGCTTGGAGTCGGCATTCAGCTCATCGTACCTACGACCGATGAACCGCTTAACCGAGTAAAACGTGTTTTCCGGGTTGAGCACCGCTTGGCGGCGGGCCATTTGGCCCACCAGGCGCTCTCCATCTTTGGTGAAGGCGACCACCGAGGGTGTGGTGCGAGTACCCTCAGCATTGGCGATGACGGTGGGGACACCCCCCTCCATTACGGCGACAACCGAGTTGGTTGTGCCCAGGTCAATTCCTACAACTTTTCCCATCGGCTCCTTATTCTCCTCTTCTTGAGTACATTGCTTCGGTTACCGCCGCCAGCCTGTGTGAAGTAGCTTGGGCAGCCAATCTGTGAAAATCCGGCAGATGCTTGGTCACTTCCTGGGTCGATCCTAACCAGCTGGTTGGCGAGGCCAGGGCGAGAATGCCGCCCATTTCTCGGGGCTGAAGGGCAGACCGGTTACGGATCTCCGTACCTGCAGCAGCCTTGCTTTCGGTGCCGCTTGGGGTATGGCCTGGGTTGGCAGCTATTGGCAACTCTTGGGGGACTGCTGCCAGGCTAACTCTGGATAAGCTGCAGCGCCTCCAGGCCGCGGTTCACAACGGTTGCGGCCAGGGGCAGGTAGCCCATCTCCTCGGCCAGGGCTTGTCCTTCGGTAAGGGCCCAGCGGAGCACAGCTTGCAGGGCGGCGGCCATGGCGGGATCCGAGTACCGGCGGTAGGTCAGGATCCAGGTGTAGGTGACGATGGGATACGCTCCAGGGCCAGCGGGATCCGGCACAAAAGCCCGCAGGTTTTCCGGCAGCTCAATTTCGCTCAAGGCCAGGGCCGAGGCTTCCGGGGAGGGGAGAATGAACTCGCCGCGGCGGTTCTCCAGAGCTGCCACCGACAGATCCAGCTCGCGGGCATAGACCGACTCCACGTAGCCGATCACCCCTTCGCTGAGAAGCATTTGGGCGCTCATGCCCTCGTTGCCTTTCACCCCAATGCCCACCGGCCACTCCAGCGACATGCCAGCACCGACTTCCGAGGCCCAAGCCGGATCGATGGCCGCCAGGTGGCGGGTAAAGGTATCGGTGGTGCCGCTGCCATCGGAGCGGTAGCAGACGGTGATGGGCAGATCGGGAATGGTTAGCTCCGGGTTCAGGGCCAGGATCTCCGGATCCCGCCACTGGTCGATTTGGCCGCGAAAGATCTTCACCAAAACGGGTCGAGACAGCTTGAGTCCAGAAGGGATCCCCGGCAGGTTGTAGCCTACGGCAATGCTGCCTGCGGTCATCGGGATCATGACCACACCCCGCTTCACCTCGGCGATCTCGGCATCGGTCATGGCCACATCACTGGCGGCAAAGTCCACTGTCTGGTCAATAAATTGCCGGATCCCAGCGGCGCTGCCCACCGGTTGGAAATTGATCTCCACCTTGGGATCCACCTGGCGGTAATCGGAAAACCAGCGCAAGTAAAGAGGAGCCGGAAAGGTGGACCCGGCTCCGTTGATCAGCAAAACTTTGTCGGAGGACTGGCTGCCGGAGGCAGGAACGGGATCCCTGCCGCTGGGTTGGTCAGAACGGGATCCCCTTTGGCAGGCGCTCAAGGTAGCGCCGGTGGCCAATAAAGAAAGCAACACTTCTCGGCGACGGAAGCGGGGCAGTTGAGCCATGGTTCAGGTTCTCCGAGGTCACCGCCCCGATCCTTGTCTTGCCTGCGGGGCCCTGTCAAGGGTTGCCGGCGAGAGCTCTTGGGATCCCGTGCGTGGCCCACTTTCCCCAGGTGGCTGTCTTTCCCTCTGCGCCATCCCCGTATTCCTCGCTACGCTTCCCAGCAAAACTCAGGATCCAACCCAAGTCCAGAAAGGAAAGACAGAAAATGGAGAATTCAAGAGAAAAACAAAGAAAAACAGCGCAAACAAGAGATTGAGCGAGCTGAGTTCTGCGGCAGTTGCACAGAGATCCCCAAGCCAAAGCCTTGTCTGGCAAGGCTTAGCGGTTTTTGGGCCTGAGTCCCCCCGCACCAGAAAAATCTTGACATATTCTGGAATAAGGCAATATATTGTGGATTCTGTGCAGAAATCCTGCGCTGTTCACATCTCGGTATCTGGGGGACTACTATGCCGACTTTGACTCGTTCTCCCTGGACACTGCGAGACAGCGAAAAGCTCTATCGCATCTCAGGTTGGGGGGATCCCTACTTCCGTATCAACGCCGCCGGTCATGTGGAGGTGACCCCACAGGGCTTACAGCAGCAGGAACCGGGCATTGACCTGTACCACTTGGTGATGGATCTGGTGGCGCGGGGCCTGCAGTTGCCCCTCTTGATTCGCTTTCCCGAGATCGTGGCCGACCGCATGCGGCGGATTTGCGAGAGCTTTCAGCAGGCCATCCAGCGCTTTGGCTACCCCAACGTCTATCGGGGGGTTTACCCCGTTAAGGTGAACCAGCAGCGCCACCTGGTGGAGGAAGTGGTGAAGCACGGTCGTGCCTACCACTTTGGCCTGGAGGC
The DNA here is from genome assembly GCF_047461835.1 of Synechococcus sp. R60.1. Taxonomy (NCBI): domain Bacteria; kingdom Bacillati; phylum Cyanobacteriota; class Cyanophyceae; order Synechococcales; family Synechococcaceae; genus Synechococcus; species Synechococcus sp. R60.1. Next base: position 8,140 of record NZ_JANSIA010000036.1, read on the forward strand.
GGGATCCAAGCCGGAGCTGTTGATTGCCCTAGCTTTGCTGGATACTCCCGGGGCTTTGCTGATCTGCAACGGCTACAAAGACCGGGATTTTATGGAGACGGCTCTCTTGGCCCAGCGGCTGGGGCGCACACCCATCATCGTTTTGGAGCGGCTGCAAGAGCTGGAGCTGGCGCTGCAGGCTGCCGACCAACTGGGCATTGACCCCATCTTGGGGGTACGGGCCAAGCTCTCCGCCCAGGGCAGTGGACGCTGGGGCACCTCGGCTGGGGATCGGGCTAAGTTCGGCCTCACGGCCACCGAGATTTTGCAAGTGGTGGAACGGCTGCGGGAAGCGGGCAAGCTGCATTGTCTACGCCTGTTGCACTACCACATCGGCTCCCAGATCTCGATGGTGAGCGTGCATGGACGAGCCGTGCGGGAAGCCAGCCAAATCTACATCGAACTCACCAAGCTGGGGGCCCCCATGGGCTACCTGGATATCGGCGGCGGCTTGGGGGTTGATTACGACGGATCCCAGTCCCCCAATCCTTTTTCCCAGAGCTACAGCATGGAGGACTACGCCGCCACCGTGGTGCAGACCGTGCTCACCGCCCTGGAACCCCACGGGATCCAGCCGCCGGTACTGGTGACCGAAAGCGGACGCGCCCTGATGTCCCACCAGTCGGTGCTGGTGTTTGACGTGCAAGATGTCAACGCTGCCAGCCCCTACCCGATGCCCACCCAGCTCACTTCCGATGCGGAGGTGATCCAGAAGCTAAACCAGCTTTACTACCAAATCCAGCCCGATACTCTGGTGGTCAATTACCGCCGTTGTCAGGAGCTGAAGGAGGCCGCCCTGCGCCAGTTCACTGAGGGATCCCTCAGCTTGCAGGAGCGAGCTGAAGTGGAGCGGCTGTTCTGGAACTGCTCCGACAAGATCTGCACCTTGGCCTACGAGCAGCACCAAGCAGGGCACCCCGTGGCAGTGGATCTCCTGGATCTGGACGAGATGCTGGCCAGCATCTACTACGGCAATTTCTCTCTATTCCAATCCCTGCCGGATAGCTGGGCCATCGACCAGGTCTTCCCCATCATGCCGATTCATCGTCTGGATGAGGAGCCACGCCAATGGGCCACCCTGGCCGATCTCACCTGCGACAGCGACGGCAAGATCAACCGCTTCTTTGGCGAAGATGGGCAGATCACCTCGGTCTTGCCGCTGCACGACCCCAACGGACATCCCTACCTGCTGGGGGTGTTTCTGGGGGGCGCTTACCAGGAGATTCTCGGAGATCTGCACAACCTGTTTGGCGATACCAACGCGGTGCATATTCGCTCCCGCCCCGGCGGCTACCACGTTTCCCAAGTCATCAAGGGGGACACCATCGGCGAGGTGCTGAGCTGGGTGCAGTACAACAGCGAAGATCTGGTGGAGACCCTCCACCACGCCACCGAGACCGCCCTGCAGCGAGGGCAGATCACGCTGGATCAAGCCCGCGCCTTGCAGCAGCACTTTGAAGACAATCTGCGGGCCTACACCTACTTGCACTGAAGGTGGTGTTCCTCGAAAAAATCCCTAAAACCAAACAGGGATCCCGGCCTAAAACCGGGATCCTTTTTGCTTCCAGATCAAACCAAATCAAAACCAGATCAAAAATTTGTCGATCACAGACGCACCGGACTGTCCAAAGCCAAGTTAATCGTTTGGTTAGGGCGCAACACCACGACTTGAGGTGCCGTGATATTGCCCACCGCCACTCCGGCTCCAGCTCCGCCAATAACCCCTAAAGCAGAAACGCCTCCTGTGAGCAAGCCCAGCACCGTACCCCCCACAGCACCAATGGCTGCATCTTGAGCAATCGCTTCGGCAGAATAGTGGCGCGGGTCTTTCTCAGTGTGGATCAAATCAGTGGATCAAATCAGAAGACATCTGCACCGAGTAAAGTCGCCCATTGGCAATCAAAGCTGTGCCGAAGAACCTGGCCCCTCCCTGAGTCGGTCGCAAGCTGCCTCGCACCTCGCTGCCTGCTGGAATCGCCAATTGGCCGCTGCCGTTGTAGATGTCCTGGGCTACCCGCAGGGTAAGTGGGTGGGTGCTGTTGGGACTGAAGTACTGGGGCTCTTCTCCCTTGAAGCTCTGGACGGGAATGATGGTGCCCGGCTGCAGTTGGCGCACTCCCAAATCAAACAAGTGCTGGGCAGAAGCAGATGGCATTGTCAACAGACCCATGCTGGGGATGGCTAAGCCAATCATCGCTGCCGAAAGAACACGAATGCTCATAAAAATTCTCCTTCTCCGGTAAATGTTCAATCAAGATTGCAACGAAAACGCAAACTCTTGCGAGCAGTTTAAAGATCAAGCCCGACGAACGAAGCCAATTAACGCCAACAAAACCAAAGCCCCAATCGTGGCCATCAACAAGCTTCCCAACAAGCCCGTAGCCGACAGGCCAAGTAAATCGAAGAGGAATCCTCCAAAAAATGCCCCGCAAACACCAACAATTATGTTGCCTATCAAGCCAAAGCCATAGCCGCGTCGGATATTTCCTGCCAGCCAACCTGCTAGGGCTCCGATTAGGAGAAACCAAAGTATGCTGTTCATAGAACCTACTTCCTCAAGGTATGCCGTTCCTACAGATTACCCCTTGTTGCAAGAAAATAAATGCTCCAAGAACCAACCTTCTATACACTCGGCACACTTGACGGCTACTTACCAAATTGGTAGCCTTTGCCGAGAACAGATGGTTATTTGTCTTTTGATAACAGACCTCTATGGAGATAAAGATAAGAATCTTGTGAATGATTATGAAAGGGATCCCCTGCTTGCTGCAGCTTCACAATACCTAAACCTCAAACAAAAAAAGACTGGCAGTGTGAGGTCTACCAGTCTGAGTCAGTTCCCTGTGAGTGAGCTGATGCCGTCGTTGCCAACGTCTTCAACCCAATCCCCAGTTTGTGTTGCTTTTTGCCATTTCGAAGTGATTTAGATCACTTGAAGCTTGAGGAGCCCGCAGCTTTGGCAAGCACTCCTGTCCTGATTTCTTCTACAGGGATCCCCCATCCCCACCCCTACGAACCCTGAGGCGACAAAGGGAGCATCTCAAAACCAATCAAAACAAAGGCAACTGCTCCTCTTCCACTGGGGCAAGGCTTGAAGATCCCAGCTCCTCCCAGTTGGGGGCCCAGTCTTGTAAAGGATCCACATATTCCTCCAACAACTGACGGGCCGCGGCCAGCAAATCGTTGTGCAAGGGGGCCAGATCGCTGCGGTCGGCCAGATACTGCTCCAGAGCCGTCAGGGGCTCAAGTCGGCTGGGATCCCATCCCGGCAGACGGATGCGGCTGGGGCTGACCACTTCTGGGGCGATGGTGTAGCTAAAAGCAGGGGCAAGAGCGTTGTGCAGAGCCCGCTCATCAATGCACTCTAGCTGGTCGGGCCGTATGCGGTAGATCAACCGCAGGATGGAGCCGGCCACGGGGGCCTTGGCGATGGCGGCCAGCAGCTTGGACTGCACCTGCTGGGGTGGATCTGCGCTCAGATCCAGGCGAATGGTGTGAAAGGTACGGGTTGGCAAGGGCAAAAATTCGTAGCTGGCCCCCCCGGGGGTGACTTCCACCAGCACACAGCCTTTTTCCTCTTTTTCTTCGCCAAAATCCACCCGCTCAATGCTGCCGGGATAGAGCATCAAGGGATCCCGACACAGCACCTGGTGACGGTGTACATGCCCCAAGGCAACATATTGATAGGCAGGCCGAGCCAGCAGCGAAAGGGGCACCGTAAATCCTCTGCCCACCGAAAGATGGCGTTCTGCTCCGTAGCGGGCTGTCTCCACCATGACGTGAGCCAACAAAATCGCCGGGATCCCTGGCTGCAGGGTGCGGATCTCCCCTTCTAGGGCTAGGCGGAGGCGCTGCAGGAGCTGATGCGCGAGGATTTCCCCTTCAAGCGCCAAGCTTTCCTGTTGGGCGAGTAGAGCAGAGCGACTCAGCCAAGGTAAAGTGGTCACCTGCACCGGGCCACCGCGAGTTTCGATCCGATGAGTTTCCAGTCTGTCCCCCACAATAAAGCCTGAGACCCCCAAAGCGCGGTAGATAGCCAGGCTGTTGCCTCCCTGTCCCTGCCCGTACTGATCGTGGTTGCCCACCAACAGGACGGTTGGGATCCCTGCATCGGCCAGGCGGCGAAACTGTTGGGCAAAAAGCTCTTGATGGAGAGGGGGGGGTGTCGCATCGGGGAAAGCATCGCCCCCAAACAACACCAGATCCACCGCTTGGTTGAGAGCATGGTCAATGCACAAGCGCAAAGAAGCTACAAAATCTTCCAAACGGGTATTCAGGCCGGTAGCTGGGTTAATGTGGCCGTAGGCAAGACCACTGCCCAGATGAATGTCGGAAAGATGTAGCAACCTTACCATCTTGGGCGCTCTTGGAGACTTTGCAGCTCTCCCATCTGTTGGGATAAACCTTGCCGTTCGCGTTAGCGGGACGGAGTCCTTTGGTTGTCCAGAATGGCAAACCCAGGGTTGAACAATCTTTGCTTAGGCTTGGCGGCGGGGCCTGGCTCGATCCAAACGCAGAGGCCGGCCCATGAATTCCTGCCCGTTCGCGCTCTCGATGGCTTCGTCCTCCTCAGCTTCAGTTGCCAGATCCACAAACGCGAAGCCTCGTGTCTGACCTGTCTCTCGGTCTATCGGGATTGTAACCGACTTAACGTTCCACCTCTGCTGGAAGAAAGCTTTTAGTTCTTCTGTTGAGGCTTTATAGTTTAGGTTCCCCACAAAAATGGTCATGGCAATTCAAGCAAAGTAAGTCACCAATCAGCAAGGGTGGCAACAAAGCTCCAGAGTACTTCACTTCTATCATGGAGCCCTGCCGAATCGCCGAACATGACGGGATGTAAAGGGATCCCTGCCGGAAAATCTTCCCCCTTCCCCATCCAAAATGCACCTTTGTCCAACTTGACGGGCCTGTACTTTTTCTGCCACTGGGTTGAGGTTCTCTGCCCTCGCCTCGGCCAAGCTCCCTTCCGGCACGTCGAGATCCGGCATCTTGTCACGTTGTTGCGATTTGTTAAGATATGTATTATCCTGCTTGCACTACCTGGCCAGATCTGCGCTGTTGGAACTCTTTGCAGACCTCTCTACCTGAGCACCCTGAGGTGATAATGATGGATGAAACGCTAGAGCTCTCTTTGGAGCAGCAATTTCGCCAGCGGGCTTTCGAGACCTTGGTTTCTCGCATGAGCCCCGAGCAGGCCAAAGACATTTTGGTCAAACTGCACAAGCAAATGCTGTTGCAGGAGGCCACTTACCGCCAACTGCTTCGTCATTCCCTCAGCGCCTGATGCACGCCCTTTCGCTTCCCACCTGGTGGATTCACATTGCCAGCGTCTTGGAGTGGATCGCTGCTATTGTGCTCGTGTGGCAATTTGGGGAGCGGGTGGGCCAGCCCGAATGGCGAGGTCTAAGCTGGGCGATGCTGCCTGCTTTGTCGGGGGCGATGTGCGCGATCACCTGGCACTGGTTTGACAACGACCCCAAGTTAGACTGGGTGGTGACTGCACAGGCCAGCTTCACCTTGCTGGGCAACTGTACCCTGGCTTGGGCTGCCTACCGCATTTGGCGAGCTGAGAGAGCCGACGAGCCTGCACAGGAGGGGGATCCCGACTAGGCGATGAACAGTTTATTTGCCCTCTCTCTGTTCCCCTACCTGGTCTTTTTATTCTTCCTGTCGCGGCTGCGCCGGATCCCACGTTCGGCCTTGGTTGGATTTTGGCTGTTGTTGCTCTTTGTGGCCGTCAGCATCCCGGCAGGGCTGTACGCTCAGATGCACTACGGCACTTCCCTGGCCAACGTGGATCCCTTGCATGGAGGGGCAGAGGCTTTTCTCACCCTCTCCAATATTTTGGTGGCCTTGGGCTTTAAGCAGGGAATTGACCAACAGGCCCAACGACTTCCAGAGGCTGGCGACGGCAACCCTGAGCCATGATCATCCCAAACAGGTCCCTACCCCCTCTTCAAAATCAAAAAGGAGAAGAGAGTTAGGCAACAGTGGTTTCGGCGCAACCGGGACTGAATGTAGAATAGGGATCCAGGCCTGATACCTGCTGTTATTCTGTGAGATCTGCCAGATGGTGGCTACCCTTTCTGTTGCTGTTCCCAAAGTGAAGCTGAAGCATCCGCCCCTGCACATTTATCGCATGGGGGACAAGGTGCTGCGGCAGCCGGCCAAGCGCATCAGCCAGGTCAACGACGAGATCCGCCAGCTTGCCCGGGACATGCTGCAGACCATGTACAGCTTTGATGGGATTGGTCTGGCGGCTCCGCAGGTTGGCATTCCCAAGCGCATGATTGTGGTGGATCTTTATCCCGATAAGCCGGAGGTGCCACCGCTGGTGCTGATCAACCCGGAGATCCGGGAGTACATTGGCGAGGCCGTTGCCGGGCAGGAGGGTTGCCTGAGCATTCCGGGGGTATTCTGCGAGGTCATGCGCCCAGAAGGGATTGTGGTTTCGTTCAAGGATGAAACGGGGCGGCCCCGCACCCTTCGAGCGGACGATTTGCTGGCGCGGGTGATCCAACACGAAATCGACCACCTCAACGGCGTGTTGTTTGTGGATCACGTGGAAAACGAGCTGGTGCTGGATCAAGAGCTGCGCAAACACGGCTTCCAGATGCAGGATGTGCACCGCAAAGGCAAGCCCTCTGCTGTTCCCCGTTGAAGCCTTTCCAGACCGGTCCGGACGACTGTCGGTTTGGTTTAGTGTTGCAAGCGCTGGGCCAAGAGCTGCTCTTCCAGAGCGGCAATGCGGTTGTAGGCAGCGGTTAACTGGGCACTCAGGCGCTGTATTTGGGCTTCGGGGGCCAGCTCATGCCCCATGCTGCGGTTGCTCACCACGGTGGGTTCATCATCCAGCAGGAAGTTGTGGCTGCCATCTTCCACCAAGTCTGAGATTAGAACGCTGTAACGGGAGGGGGCGGGGGTGTTTTTTTTGGCTTCCTGGGTAGCCAGGAGAACAGCCACCACCTGCTCGGGCATCCGCTCGATGGCAGCTTTTAGCTCCTGTATTTGCGACTCCAGACGCTCAAGGTAGTGCTGCACTGCTTCGCTCATAGCTGCCCCAGTTTTCGACTACCTTCATTGAAAAAGGCAAATTTCGGATCCCCTCTTCTTCCCCCAGATCATTTAACGATTGCTTCCGGGAGGTGTTCCCCGAAACTCCTGGGTTCTCTCACAAGCCACAATTGAGGTGTGCATTTTCCGGAGATTTTGGTTTTCCGGTTACCCATTTCCCAAGCAAAAATCTCTGCAGATGCAGGATGCTGTTCAGGGATCCCGACCGCGGGGCTATACCTTGCCGGTTTTCGCCGTTGCTTCGGCCAGAGCTGCTCTTCACCACCTTCTGGGGATCCCTTTGGAGAAGGAAGGGGGGCGCTTGGCGATTGCGGTGCAGGCTGAGCCCCGGTCCCTTGAGGCTTGGATCCGGATCCCAGTGGAGCAGGTAGCTGCCTTGGAGAAGACAACAGCTCTGGCCATTACCCGCTCGGATCCCGGCCCCCACCTGGATCTCACCCGCGACACACCGGTCTGGGCTTGGGTGAGGTTGGAGGAGAGGGATCCCGAGGATCCCCCCTTGATCTTGGAAGCCGGGGAAGGGCTGGGGCGACGCACCGATGGCAGCCCGGCCATTTATGCCTATGCCCGCCGTTTGTTTGAGATCAATCTTTTGCCCGGGATCCCAGAGGGCTGCCGCCTGCGGGTGCGCATCATTTTGCCGGAAGGAAAGCTCCTGGCGGAGCGCACCTCCAATGCCGCTTTTGGGGTGCTGGAAGGGCTGGCCCTGTTGGGAACGCGGGCGGAGGTGGAGCCTTCCTCAAGTGTTGAGAGCTTAGAGCAAGCCCGCCAAGAGCTGCAACAAAAGTTGGAGCGGCACAAGCATTTGATCTTTTGCGTGGGCAGCCATGGGCAGCAGGTGGCGCTGGGGCAAGGGATCCCGGAAGACCAGATCCTGCGAGTAGCCAATTGGATAGGGCCGTTGCTGGTGGAAGCGGCGCTGCGGGGGGCGGAGTCCATTCATTTGATCGGCTACCACGGCAAGCTGATCAAGCTGGCAGGGGGGATCTTCACCACTTCCAGCCACGTGGCCGATGCCCGCTTGGAAATTCTGGCGGCAGCCCTGATCCGGCGTGGGGGAACGGCAGAACAGGCACGGCAAGTGCTGGAGTTGCGGACAGTAGAGGCAGCGGTGCACCATCTGGATGGCCTTGGCTGGGCAGCACCCGTGATGCAGGAGTTGGCTCGCCAAATCCTGGAGCGAGCCGCAGGCTATGTGCAGAAATACGCCAGCCGATCCCTGCCCTTGCGGGTGACGTTGTTCGACCGACAGGGGCAAATCTGCGCCCAGGTGGGGATCCCATAATGAGGTCATTTCGATTGAGACGAGGACATTGCAATCCCCCCGGATCCTCAACCATTTTTCTCCCGAAGTGTCTTAAGCGCTCCGTGCCGCCAAAGGCAACCACCCCCGGCTCCTCTCCCTTTAGTCCGTGCTCCAAAAGTCAATCCCTCTGCTCGAAACCCGCTGAGCAACGGTGGATCCCGGCCAAGACCACATAGGAGAGCGTTACGGCTGAGGAAGCAGATCCACTTTCCCAGCCACTGCCAATCAGACTCAGGTTGGCACTAGGATCCCACACCTAGTTCCCGGAGATGTTGACACTATCCACCTGCCAGCGAGTGGCCGAGCCGGAAGCTGTACCAGAAGAGCGATAGCGGAAGGCAATGTAAACACGGTTGGAAGGCTGGATCCCAGCCAGAGAAATCGGGCCGGAGTCGACGAAGCTGCCCGTAGAGAGAGTGGGAATCGTCAGAGCAGTCCAAGTGGCTGCATTCACTGCCGCTGGAGTGCCTGCACCGCTGTAGTTGGTGGAGTAAAGAACGCTTAGTTGTTGCGAAGGAGGAAGGCCGTTATCGCTAAAAGAACTCTGATTGCGGAAGGTCAGAACTGGGTTGCTGACGGAAGCCAGGTTCAGAGGAGGAGTGATCAGCCAGTCATTACCCGGTTGCTGACCGTTGAAAGCGTTGGCCTCGGCAAGGGAGTTGACACAACGCCAGGAACGACTGGTGTCGCCGTCCACATCCACAATCTGCCAGCCGGCTGGAGCAGGGTTGCAGTTATCAAAGCCTTCAGTCAAAGGCAGGTTAACGGAAGGAGGAGTTGGTGTCGGTGTGGGCGTCGGCGTCGGTGTGGGCGTCGGTGTCGGTGTGGGCGTCGGTGTCGGGGTGTGCGTCGGTGTCGGTGTGGGCGTCGGCGTCGGTGTTGGGGCCGGAGTCAGGTTCAAGCCAACGAGCACCGGATCGTGGTCGGAAGAGCGGAAGGGATCGCTGGCGTAGAAGAGGCTCTGCTGAGAGGGACTCTTGAAGCTCAGGGTGTAGTCCAAGCTCACGGGCTCATCAGCGTTGATGTGCCACTTAGCTGAGCCTGTAACTTGGGGTCTCAGACTGCTGTTGGCCAGGGCATGATCCAGAGATCCCCACTGTCCTTGGAAGCTAAAGGAGTAGCTGTTGGAGCCATTGAGGTTGATGAACCCGCCCGCCTCCAGAGTTTTGATCGGATCCTCCATAGCGTAGGAGTTGAGATCCCCCATAATCAACACATCCGGATCGGTGGAGCCAGTTGGATTGGTGGCGAGCCAGCTCAAGAGTTGCTGAGCGGCCCGGGTGCGGTTGCCGTTGCAATTGCCTTGGAAGGGATCGTTGTCAATAGGATCGCAGGGAGAAACCTTGGACTTGAAGTGGTTGACCACAACAGTGAAGGTGGCGTTGTTGCTCCGCTGCCGGAAGGTTACAGCCAGAGGAGGACGATGGAAGCGTCCGGGGCCTTGGGTGAATTCCCCTGTGTCCAGGAAGGCCGGGTTAGTGCCGGGGGCAATTTCAACCGTAGCTGGCTTGTAGATAAAGCCGTTGGTGATGGCATCGCCGCCCAGGTTGGGCACTCCAACATTCACAAAGGCGTAGGTTCCTGCCCCCATGACCTGGTTGAGCCCGTTCACCAAATCCTGAATGGAACTATTCGAACCGTATCCATCGTTTTCTAACTCGTTGAGGCCTACGATATCGGCATCCATGCGGCGAATAGCCTCGATGAGCTTATCCCGCTGGCGGGTGAACTCGGTGGCGTTGCTGGCTCCCCGACAGGAGGAGTTATTGGGGAAGCAGGCGTTGCCGAAGGTGTTGAAGTAGTTGAACAGGTTAAAGCTAGCTACCCTCAGGGAGCCCCCTACTGAGGGTGGGTTTTGCGGGCGAGGGTTGGTGGCTGTAAACCTGGGCAAGTTGTTGGGATCATTGGGGTGGATACGGTAGTCGATGGTCGCATCCACATCGCCACTGACATTCCGGCCTCGCAACTGGGTCATGATCCCGGTGATGTTGCTGACGCGATCGCCGCCGCGCACAGTGTTAGCCGCGCTCAGGCCACCCGGAGTAGGGTAGATAACCGGATCTGGGTTTTGGGTGAGCAGCCGGTCATCAATGCGAATCCGCTTTCGGTCGTTTTCCGCTTGAATGGCAGCTGCCTGGCTGGGAGCCGCAATTTGCGTAGGAGTGAACAACCGCTCTGTGGCCACACTCAGCTCCCCGTGGCGTCCCAGCAAGAAGGAGTCGGTTACAAACAGGGGCTGATTTCCAAATGTGACCAGCATTCCTTCCAGAGCTTCCCTTTGCTCCGCAGTCAGCGGTAGAGAGATCTGCACTGGGGCCGGCAACGGATTGTCAGAGCTACAGACAGTAAAGCTGGTGACGTTGGAGAGCTGGGTTTGCTGGCGGAACTCAGCAACCGTTCCGGTCACCTGAACCCTATCCCCAAGCCTGACGTTATTAGCTGTGCCACTGAAAACGAAGATGCCATCTGATGTGGCGGGATTCCCGTCACCATCATCTTGTAGGTAGTAGCCCTGGAGATAGGTTTGGCCAGCCACCCCCTCATTTTCAAAGTCTCCTACTACGATTCCAGAAACCGTGACTGTTTGGTTCACCAGAGGGGAAGTGAAGCCAGTGCCCTGGACAGTGCCAACTGGGATCAGGTTGGCGTTGGGATCACAGCCTCCCGGCGTGGGCGTCGGTGTTGGCGTGGCTGTGGGTGTTGAAGTCGGGGTCGGCGTGGGCGTCGGTGTTGGCGTGGCTGTGGGTGTTGAAGTCGGGGTCGGTGCTGGCACAGGTGTAAGTATTGGCAAAAGAGTTCTTCTGGAGCCGTACCCTTGCAGAGAAACCAAAAGCACCAAACCAAAAACTAGCACCGCAATTGATTGGGCAACACGACGCGAAGTAACCCTAGACCACATCTGCTTCACTCCTCCCGAAACTTCAAAGGATCCCGTATTTTTACCGTCTATATGGACACCATCTTCAGGAAGGAATCTGAGTAAAGGGGCAGTTAAGGTACGCTTAAGAAGACAAGAAGTTACCCCCGCCTGAGTCAAAACTCAGGGGAGAACATGGGCAGGCTTTTTCCCCTAATCCCCCAATTCGGGATCCGGTCGTACCCGCACCCCCATCTGGCGCAGCAGACGCAAAGAGTTTTCCGGCCCATCGATCATCTGCTGCTCGTTGATCCAGTAGGTGGCAATGCCCAGGTCTTCTAGAAATCGCACATAGGGATCCGGCGGCGGTCCATCGAAAACGGCGGCCTTCTGGACGGAAAAGCCCTGCTCGATCCAAGGGCCGAGGGCAAAGCGCTCATAGTAGAGCAACTGTCCCACCACTTCCTGCAAAGCCTCTGCCGCATCCTTGTGGTGCAGGAGCTTCACTTCGGCCAAAAGCAGATGCCCGTCCGCCACGGCCAAAAAGTCAAAGGTATGCTGATCCTCCCGGACTTCCAATCCTGCCAGGCGGAACCAGCGGCGAAACTGGTGCAAGATCTCGTTGTGGCGTTCGCTGCGCTCCAACTGACGGCGACGGCGGCGTTCTGCCATCAGCGGGTCTGTCCCGGCGCTGTGAGGGATCCCACTGCTACGGAACTGGGGCGGCTCATCGGGATCCAAGACCACCTTGCCCCCGGCAGGTTGATGCAGGAGGGGCGGCATCTGGGGCAAGAGTTCTGTGGATCCCCACTCCACCTCTGGCTGCTGAGCCCAGGTAAGCAGGTGTCGATTCAAGGGGTGCTCAGGGTGGGTGTCGAACAACAGGCGCAGTTGAGACTGGCTAAACTGAAAATCCAGACGAAATTGCTCGATGGAGAGGCTGCTCCGCCCCTTTTGCAAAGTTTCCTGGCCAAAGTAAAGCATCACCAAGAGCGGGTAAATCGGCAGCGGACGATGGGAGGGAATGAGCATCGCCCACATGTCATCCGTCCAGTGGGGGAGCAGGATCTCGGCCTGTTTGCCTTTGCCCACCACCTGCAACATTTTGGGGTGTCCCGGCTGCCAGCCACAGGGGTGATCGTCAAAGCCGCAAGTCTGCCGCCCTTGATCCACGCTCAAAGGGTAGCGCCCGTCATAAAGGCGGAAAGGACAGAGATCCCGGTCTTCGGCCAAAAAGCGCTCGTCTTGCCACAAGTGGGCCGCCAAGGCATGACAGCCGATCCCTTCCTGGCTGTTGCAGGCTTTGAGCCAGCGCCGTTCCGCCAGTTTCCCGCCCACTTTGCTCGGGGCCAGGGGCCGGATCAAACCGTTTTCCCCCTGGTTGAACAGAGGCCACACCAAAGGCTCGCCGGTTTCGGGTAGGGTCGGTAAAAGAGGGTGGGTTTTGCTGTAAAACGGGTCGCAAATGCGCTGGGCCACTTGCTGCAAGGGCAGTCCGCGAGGGGATCCCACCCAAGGCAGCAGAGATCCCGATCCGGCCTGAGCGCGGTGATATTGGATGGCCAGAGCCACCTCTAGCCCTATCGGACGGAGTTCCGGCGTGAGCTGCCGGTAGCGCTGCAGCAGCCGGGAAGCCTGCACAAACAGGTCGTAGCGCCGAACGGGAACTGCGTCAGCCATAGTGTTGCAGGAAAAACTCCCCACTGCCTTGGGCAAGAGCTGGCACAGACAAGCACCATGGCCTCAAGAAATGAGACCTTGGCAACTGTCTCTGCAGACCCTGACCTTGCCGAGGATATCGGGCCGACACCCATTCCCCTTGGCGTCAGGTCAGTAGTCAGTGTAGTGGAGAAACCCAGGCGCGAGAAGATGTTGCCACCTGGCGGCAGGTTGTGGGAAAAATGCGCAGCAGGCCCTAGCGTCGCGGCCACCAAGGAAACCAAGGAAGCCACCAAGGAAACCAAGGAAAGGGAAAGGGGCGCTCTGTCTCTGCGTCGCGGTTGTACTCCGTAGGTCGGCCTGTATCCGGCTGAATCACCAAGCTGCCCACATAGTCGGCCTCTCGATAGACGCGGGCAATTTGATGGTGAATTTGGGCCATGTCCTCGGCGGAGACCACGCCATTGTCGGTGGCTTTGTAGAACTGGACCGTGACCCGAATGGGAAAGCGAGGATCCCGCTCGATGTCCAGGTTGTTGATCTCGGTGAAGGGGCCCTCTACCTCTCCATGTCCGATGACAGCGGCTTCTACATTGCTGAGGCCGGCCAGGTCGGCTGCGGGTCCGAAAAACTTGACAGAGATATCCTCAACTTCCCTTCGCGGCGGCTGCCGCTGCTGGAGAGGTACTTGGATCACCATCACCAGGTTCAGGGCTTCTTCTGCTACTTCCGCCGAATGGGGATCTCTGGGGGTTGGGTTGGCGGCTTGCTCGGCCCGAAAATCGCTGAGGCGCTGCCCGGTGAGGCTGGCCCGTTCACCATTTTGGTTGAAGAAAAGGCGCTGGCCCCAAATAGCTTCGCCCACCTTATCTACCTTATCTTCAGTGCGGTTCTCGATCACCGTAATGCTGGTGCCCTCGCGGGTGGCCAAGATTGCCAGCACGGCTGGGTTGCCGGGATGGGATTGGTAGTTGAACAGCACCGGGTTGAATTGAGCGGATCCCCCGGCAGGGATGGGCAAAAAGGCGGCCTGGGCGCTCACCAACACATGGCTATCCCGTGGAGCCAGCAGGGAGTTCCGGTTGCCGGCCCAAGAGCCGGGATCATGTAAGTAGCGGCGCAGATTCCCCAGCAGCTCTCGCAACGACACGGGTTGCAGGGGTTTTCCTTTTTCGTTGCCCACCAGCACCTGTAGGCTGTCGAGGGGCAGGTCGGCAGACAGATCGGCAAAGTTGGGGTAGCGGATCACCGGCATCAAGCTCAGCTCGTAGTGACCCGTTCTGGGGTTGAGCTGTTGTACCTGGATGGTCATGTCGCTGATGTTGGGGCCAAGGGCAGATCCCTTGTGGCGTCCGGTATCTTCCCAGGTGATGTTGACGATATCCAGCCCATACTGCTTTGCCAAGGCTCGCGCTTGCGGATCCCAGGTCATGGAGATCGTCCGGTCGGTGACCTGCCTGTAGGCCAAGTATTCCGCCCACTCTGAAGGCGAGGGGGAAGAAAGGGACTGGTGGAGGGGAAAATCCATAGGGGTTGCCTGAGAAGTAGACACCATCGGCGGAGCGGCCAGGGAAATGCCCACCCAGCTCAGTGAACTCAGCAGCCAGGGGATGGGGGCGCGCATAGCAATATTCCTGAGGATTGGAAATTGGGGGACTATACCCTGACAATAGCTCCCAAAAGGGGAGAGGGTGTGGCGGTTTCACTTTTGGCAACCCCATGCTTTTGCCGGGATCCCAGGCCGCCTGGGCTACGATAAAAAGCTGTAGCACCCTTTCGAAATATTCCAGATCATGGCCAGTATTCGCCGGGATCCCGAGGTCAACGCTTCTGTAACTTCAACTTCTCCAGAGCCTCAGGCGCAGGTTCAGCCCTTGCCGCTGCATGTTATGTTCCGCCTGGGCCTGTTTCAGATGGGCTTGGGAATGATGTCGTTGCTCACTTTGGGAGTGCTGAACCGTGTCATGATCGACACGGATCTGCTGGCCATCCCGGCAACGGTGGTGGGGGGATCCCTGGCCATGCACCAGTTGGTCTCCCCGGCTCGGGTTTGGTTTGGGCAGCTCTCGGATGCCAAGCCCCTGTTTGGCCTGCATCGCACCGGCTATGTGCGTCTGGGATCAGTGCTATTTGCCGTTTGTATCTTCCTGGGGGTGCAGGTGGTGTGGGGTTTGGGGGAGAGCTTTGCGGCCACGGGTTGGTCTGGAGCCACCTATGGCTGGGTAGGCTTGGCCTGTTTGATGTTTGCCCTTTATGGTCTCTGCCTCAGCGCCTGCTCCACGCCTTTTGCGGCTTTGCTGGTGGATGTGTCAGACGAGGACAACCGCTCTAAGTTGGTGGGGATCGTCTGGTCCATGTTGATGGTGGGCATTGCCGGGGGGGCGATTGGCTCGGCAGTTCTGCTGCGGGGCTTGCAGCCAGACAACCTGCAGAGCACCATTAATCGCCTCTTCGTCATCATTCCAGCCGTGGTGATCCTGCTGGGGGTGATTGCCACCTGGGGAGTGGAAAAGCGCTATTCCCGCTACGGATCCCGTTCCACCCTGGCCGGACGGGAAGACCAAATCACCCTTGGCACGGCCATCAAGGTGCTGACCGCCAGCCGCCAAACCCTGATCTTTTTCGGCTTCTTGGTGTTGATGACCATGGGCCTGTTTATCCAACAGCCGATCCTAGAACCCTACGGCGGCGAGGTGTTTGGCATGACGGTGGCCCAGAGCACCCAACTCAATGCCTTTTGGAGTTTGGGCATTTTGGTGGGGATTGTGCTGACCGGATTTTTCATTGTGCCCAAGCTGGGCAAACAGACAACGGCCCGTCTGGGCTGTCTGCTGGTGGCCATCTCTTTTGGGCTGACCATTGCATCAGGGTTTACAGGCAATTCACGGCTGTTGCAACTGTGCATGATCCTGTTTGGTTTGGCTTCTGGGATCACCACCAATGGCGCCATTACCCTCATGTTGGATTTGACGGCAGCGGAGACGGCAGGCACCTTTATCGGGGCTTGGGGTCTGGCCCAGGCCATGTCCCAGGCGGTTTCCACCTTGCTCGGCGGGGCTTTGCTCGATCTGGGGCGCATTCTCTTCCCCACTTCTTCAGTGCTTGCCTATGCCACCGTCTTTGGGGTGGAGGCAGCGGTGATGTTGCTGGCCGTGTATTTGCTGGGACGGGTGAGCGTGGCCGAGTTTCGCGAAAAGACCAACCGTGCGCTGACCCAGGTGTTGGCTCTGGAGCTGGAGGGCTAGCAACGCGGGGCCGACTCGTAGTGGGGGCAGCCCTGACAGGGCCCGCTGGGGTTGACGGCACAACGCAGCAAGGGCGAGTGAGCATTAAACCGACAGGAGGGATCCCCCAGGAACCTTCCCACTTCCTGAGGTGGGGTGACCGAACGCACCAGGGCGCGGATCCCACACAGGTGGTATTTGCCTTGCCGGAGCCGGTAGGAATGACGCTTTTCCAGAACCAGGTAGTGCTGCTCTGCCAGTTGGACGTAGGTGCCCGGATGGGGACTGCTCTCCCAAGGGCATTCTTCCACCACCTCTCCCGAATCCGCGTCGATCCACTGAATGGGCAAGGTCGGGTTGATGGAAGACATAAGGCGCAAACGGAGCCAGTTTAGGGCAGCAGACTACAAAATGATGGACTGGGCTTGACTTGTGATTAACAAATTGTGCAACTTTTTCCGGCAACACTGAGTATGGCTGGTACAAATGTTCTCTCTTGTGTGACCTGGAGCCTGCTAATCTACAGAACTTCTACAAAGTTAAGTTAGAAAAAGCTGTACTCAGTGTAATGGATTTTCCGCAGCGGGCGGAGAACGGGATAGGTTGGGCCTGTGGCGGCGAAAAGATGGATGCTTCGACTAGCTGTTGGAATGGGCTTGGCGGGCCAGTTGGGTGAGAAAGGCCAGAGGATGACGGTTTTGGAGCTGCTGCCTAATCCGCTCTTGCAGGATTTCCTCTTGCCAGGGATCCCCGGAAGACAGCCACTCTAGGTAACTGAGCCCCGCCACCCGTGTCAGATAGGCCCCCGTCACTGCCTGCAGGGGGATCCCCATCACCATCAAGGGGCTGGCCTTGAGCAGAGAGCCCAAAGCCTGAGTGGCCAGCTCCAGCCCCCCCAATTGCACCACCATTTGCGCCAAACTCTGGGCGATTTGCTGGGCCCGGCGTAAGGTAATGCGTCGGTCAAACACCTGGTGCAGTTCCCCAATCATGCGCGCCTGAATGGCTACTCCTGCCAGCACATCCAAAGCAGGAAGAGGGTTTGCCGCCAGGGCAGCAGCGGTGGCCCACTGCATCCGTTCCACGATCTGGCGACCCTGTTGGCGACGTTCTTCTTGGAGGGCCTGCTGGACGGCTTCGCTGAGAGTTCGGGTTTGCAACAAGGCATTGGCCAAGCGCAGGTGGGATCCCTTCTGCTGCAGCAGGTGAGCCATTTGTTGAATGAGGGCCTCTGTCTCGGGGGGCTGCGGCTCCCAAGTTTCCCGCACAGAGCCATCTTCGGAGTAGTAGCGAACCTTGAGGGGTTCTGGATCGGCGGCGATGGCCACCACCTGTTCGGCAGGGATAACACCGGCGGTGCGTCGGCGCAAATGGGTCAAGATGGTCTCCACATCCTCCGGCAGCATCTGATCGGTTTTGTTGAGGGCCAGGATGGCGGATTTGCCCAGCCGGGCCAACTCCAGCATTTCGGCATATTCCGAAGCCAGCAGGTCTCCGGCCACCACCAAGATCAGCAGATCCGCCTTCTGGGCCAGGGCGCGGGCTTCCGCTTCACCTGCTCCCCCAATCGTCAGCAGCCCAGGTGTGTCGGTAAGGGAAATGGGGCCGTTCCAGCCCTCCAATTGGTAGGTGTGGATGGATCCCTGCTGGGTGGTGCCCAGGGTGGGGGCTGTTTCGCCCACCGGTCGGCCCATCAAGGCATTGATCAACGAGGTCTTGCCGGCGGAACTGGTGCCGAACACCACCAGATGCAATTCCTCCTGGTTAAGCCGCTGATTGATCTCTTGCAGCTTGGCACGCAGGGCACGGCGACTGATGTCATTCTGCAGCTTCTGGATCAGGCGATCGGCATCTTCCAGATCGGCTTGCACCTGATTCCGAGTTAACTTAACCCGCCGCAGCGGTTGTGTCCGCTGACTTGGAGCACTTTGCCGTCGGCCAGCCTGCTGCCACCAATGGCGCGCTGCCAGACCTGCTGCTGCTGTCCCTCCCAGGATCCCGGCCACTGCCAGATCCGCCAGCGGCAACGAATGGGGGGCGATAAAGCTATAGATCCCGCTAACCCATTGCAGATATTGGCTCAGGGCCGCCAAACCCAGCCCTGCCCACAACCACACCCAAGTGGAGCGCGACAGCACCATCCCAACCCACAGCCTGCCCAGATCTCCAGATCAAAAAGCCAAAATCGACCGGTCATCCCAGAGGACAGCCCCCGCTGTCAACTGAATCTGCAACCGCTTCTCCAGCATAGGGCTTGCTGTAGCTGAGCATACAATTTTGTCAAGAGTTTTGCTGGGGATCAGCCACCCGCAAGTAAAAGAGGAAGGGGAAGCAGGAAGTCAAAAGCGCCCTCAGCTCAACCGGCCCAATGAGCCAGGGATCCCCTCTCCCAAAATCGCCGGCGGCTCCAGCGGTGCCGGCAAAAACTCGCCCCCGCGATAATCCAACAGCTGTGCCAGCAGCAAGTAGCCCACCCCCAGAGCAATGGCCAGGATCCCTGTAACGATTGCTACCCACTTAGGCCGCTCCACGCTGAATCTCCCCAATAAAGTGCTGGATCTCGATGCTTCTATGATGCCCGAAGTGGTGGCCCAATTCCTAACGCGGCGGGATCAAGACTGCATCGATGACGTGGATGATGCCGTTAGAGGCTTAAATGTCTGCCACAACTACCTTGGCGTTGTTGATGCGGATCTGTCCTGATACATTCACGCTGAACTCTCCTGAACATGGTTCAGGAAAGAAGCGATCGCATCCTGCCTATCTCTGAGCAGGA
>NZ_JANSIA010000037.1:0-25751 GCF_047461835.1 Synechococcus sp. R60.1
CCCCCCCCCTCCTATTTTTTTACAACCACAATCCGCCCTCCCCCTACTGGGTTGCGTCTCGTGGGCGGGTAGATGTGTATAAGACACCGGGCTTGGGTGGAGGGGTTGGAGTTGGGGTTGCCAGGGCAACTGCAGCCGGGGCAGGTGGTGGTGGAACAGGGGCAGGCGGTGGCGGTGGTTGGGGTCTTGGCGGCGGCGGCGGAGGGGCCTCCTGGGGAGGGGCGGCCTGAGATTGAGGTGGACTGCCTTGAGACGGAGGGGCTTCTACCCGCTCACCCCCATCGCGGGAATCAACTTCTGAAACCAGATCTGCTTCCTCTGGGGGCTGCAGATCTTCTGGATCCAGAAGGATAAACTCAATGGCTTCTTGTTCTGGCTCGCGAGTGAGCCAAAGCCGCCCCAAGTGGAGCAATCCCAGCAGCACCAGCACGTGCAGCAGCAGCGACAGCGCCACCATCCAAAAAAAGTTGCGAGATTCATCCTCGCGGCGGCGCTGCTCAATCCAGATGCTGGTCATAGCCAAGATTGCCCTTTCCTTTCTTCAACGCTCTCAACACACCGAGTTGTCTGTTGCAGACTGGGCCACGGGGGTAACACCCCAGCTAGTGTTATAGCATCCGAGCAGTTGGCACTCCTGCGCAAAGGCGTATAGTCTATCTCGGGCTCGGGAAGGGATCCCACCTTGCAGCAGCTCTAAGATCGCCTACCTTGAAAAGAGCGGGGATCCCATTAGCCGGGGAAAAGCCCCACAGCTCGGGGTGCTGGCTCTGATGTTGGCTGGTGGGGCACTTTTGGTGGCTTTTTAGGAGCGACGTTATGGAACCCATCCGCTTTCATCTGGCCTTTCCAGTTGCCGATATTGCCTTGGCCAAGGCCTACTACGGCGATGGCTTGGGCTGTGAGATCGGTCGAGAAACCTCTGCTGCCGTTATTTTTAACCTGTACGGCCATCAACTGGTGGCCCACCTCACCCACGAAGAGCTGACGCCCCAGCGGGGCATCTACCCTCGTCATTTTGGCCTGATCTTCCCTACCCAAGGGGATTGGCAGGCGCTGGCCGACCGTGCCTTGGCGCGGGCCTTGCCCTTTTATCAAGAGCCGCGCTGGCGCTTTGTTGGCACCCCCTTGGAGCATGGCACCTTCTTTTTGCAGGATCCCTTCCATAACCTGCTGGAGTTTAAGTACTACCGCCACGCTTCCGCCATTTTCGGGGAGCGGGAATTGGCCTTGGTCGGGGACAGTGCTTCCCACCGCTCGCGCGAACGATCCCCGGCCCGCTCAAGTGGCATGTAGTGCAAACAGGAGGAACCTTTGGCCACTCAACCCCTGCGTTCTGGCCCTGCGCGCGGCCCTATCTGGCAGATGGATTTCAACGCCGTCCCCCTGCGGGATGAGCAGAACCGAAGGGTTTGGGAGCTGTTGGTATGCGATCCCACCGGCCGGTTTCGCCAAGCGCAGTATTGCAGTAACCAAGAGGTGAACAGCACCTGGGTGGCACGACAGTTGCGGAGCTACCTCGAAGCGGCTCCCCAGCCTCCCTCGGCCATTCGTGTGTTTCGAGCCCGCATGAGTTCCATCCTGCAACGGGCCTGCGATGCGGTTGGGATCCCGATGCTGCCCAGTCGTCGCGTTTACACCCTCAAAGCTTGGATGCGAGAACGGGCAGAGCAGGTTTACCCTCAAGAGACTCAGTTTACCTACAGCCCCGAACCTCCTGTGGATCCGGATCCGCCGGATCCCATCCGTCTGCCGGACAAGTTACAGGGAGAACGCTGGGCCTTCGTGACCTTGCGAGCTGAGGATCTGCGGGAAGCCGACGCCTGGCCGATAGAATTTGGCGAGCTTTTTCCGGTTGCCTGGGACACTTTGACGCCCGACACATTGGCACCAGTGGTGCGGAGCACCCTCATTCCCGGCTTGGTGATTACCTCGCAGCGGGCTTTGCCGATGGCAGCCTGGATGAGCGGTATGGAACCCGCCTACTTGAGTGTGGCAGACGGCCGGCTACTGCTCGAGGCGGGCCTCAACGATTGTTATCTGTTTGCACAATTGAGAGATGAAACACTGCGAACAGAGGCAGAAGTCTTTGCCCAGCGCCAGCAGCAGGCCCAGGGGCTCCACTTTCTTGCCATTCAAACCGATCTCAGGGCCCAGTCTTTCGCCGGCTTCTGGCTGATGCAACATCCGCTGTAAGTAGCAGCCGTTACAGCCTGTTTGTAAATTACAGTCATTTCAAACTAGATTGAGACACTCCCCAAACGCTCCGCGCCGCTGCCGCGACCACCCCCAGCTCCTCTCCCAGAGGGAGAGGGGAGTTAGAGACCAATGCGACAGAAATGTTTCATTACCTGTTTAAAAAATGACTACACTACTTGAAATGACTGCGTTTTCGATTCAAACTAGGGCCCTGCATCCGCACCCAAAACCTTGAATGCGCAGGGCCAGAAGGCTTTTCAAGGACTCCGTCCCGCTGGCGCGATCAGTGGCCTAGGCGTCTCACCCTAACTTGAAACCACCATATCGCCAAAGTCGCCAAAGAGAGAAGGGATCCTCACTAGGAAAACACAGCCTCCAGCGCCTGCAAGGTCTTTTTCACCTTGGCCTGGGCTGCCTCCACCTCGGGTTGGTCATAGGCTTTGGCGGCAAAGTCTAGTTGTTCTAAGCTGCGGCCCATCTCCTTAGCCAGGCGCAGCACTTCCCGCTTTTGTTTATCTGGCAGGGTAGCCGCCAGGCCGGTCAAGGTCTTACGAGTGAGTCCCATCGGCCCGTGGATGTAGGAGCGGATCTCCAACCAGTCCTCCGCCTCCACCAGGCTTTGCAGCCGCTCTACCTGTTGCTCCAGTTGTTGCAGCTCTCGGGGCAGGCCAGCAGCCGCTTGCACAGAAAGGGATCCCAGCCACAGCCCCAATGTCAGGATGGCAACCAGCAACACACTCCGCCAGCGACAGATCATCACATACCTCCCACATGCCTGCAACAGGCTTGACTTCTTGGCCATGATTGCCATCAGCTTTTTGGCAATCATTTGGTAATCAAATGAATAGTTTACCCGCTGGCTGCACCTCAGCCCCTTGGCTGCCTCTCGAAGAGCACAGCAAATCGGTTAGGCTAGGGATGTAAAAGAATGTAAATGGCACTCTCATGCAACGCATCATCCTCATGACCGGCAAGGGTGGAGTCGGCAAAACCTCGATGGCGGCGGCGACCGGCTGGCGTTGTGCCGAGATTGGCCTGAAAACTTTGGTGCTGAGCACAGATCCGGCCCACTCTTTGGCCGATAGCTTCGATCAGCCCTTGGGCCATGAGCCGGTCGAGGTCAAACCTAACCTTTGGGGGGCGGAGCTGGACGCCCTCAACGAACTGGAGCTGAATTGGGGATCCGTCAAAACCTACATTACCCAGGTGTTGCAGGCGCGAGGGCTAGATGGGGTGCAGGCACAGGAGCTGGCGATTTTGCCAGGGATGGATGAGATCTTTGCCCTAGTGCGGGTGAATCGCCATTACGACGAAGGCAAGTTCGATGTGTTGATCATCGACTCGGCCCCTACAGGCACGGCCCTGCGCCTCTTGAGCCTGCCGGATGTTTCTGGCTGGTACATGCGCAGGTTCTACAAACCCCTGCAGGGGCTGGCGCAAATGCTGCGTCCTATTGCCGAGCCGATTGTGAAGGGGCTGACCGGGATCCCGCTGCCGAATGACCAGGTGCTGGATGCTCCTTATGAGTTCTATCAGAAGATTGAGCGGCTGGAGCACATCCTCACCAACAACCGCATCACCTCAGTGCGGCTGGTCACTAACCCCGAAAAGATGGTGATCAAAGAATCGCTGCGGGCCCACGCCTACCTCAGCCTTTACGGGGTGGCCACCGATTTGGTGATTGCCAACCGCATCTTGCCCGATGGAGTGGTGGATCCCTACTTTGCCGCCTGGAAGGCAGCCCAACAGAAATATCGCCAGGAAATCCACGAAAACTTTGCCCCCCTGCCGGTCTTCGAGATCCCGCTGTACTCCGAGGAGTTGGTGGGATGGGACGCCCTAGCCCGCCTGAAAAAAGACCTCTGGGGGGATCGCAACCCGGCGGACGTGCTCTATGCCGAGCAAACCCTGAATGTGGTAACCGACAACGGCCAGTACCGGCTGGATCTTTACTTGCCCGGGATCCCGAAAGAGCAGGTGGAATTGACCAAAACCGGGGATGAGCTGAACATCCGCATCGGCAACCACCGCCGCAACTTGGTTCTGCCCCAGACTTTAGCGGCCATGACCCCGGCCCGCGCCAAGATGGAAGAAGACTACCTGCGCATTCATTTTGCTGCTTGAGGCTGTAGCTGCTCTTGGTTGCGTCAGT
Source organism: Synechococcus sp. R60.1 (assembly GCF_047461835.1). NCBI lineage: Bacteria > Bacillati > Cyanobacteriota > Cyanophyceae > Synechococcales > Synechococcaceae > Synechococcus > Synechococcus sp. R60.1. The sequence continues at coordinate 4,349 of NZ_JANSIA010000037.1, forward strand.
GTTGAACGGCAACGGGGCAGCGTCAGCGCCAGATGGCACAATGAGGGTGTTCCCTACTTCTAAAGATGGATCGCCGAGGATCCCTTCTCAGAAGAGGATGAGATCATGCCGTTGCTTCGTATCTTCCTGGTGGCTCTGCTCATCGCTTTGACAGGTTGGTTTTCCCCTCCCGCCAGCGCCCTGCTCAACGACGACCGTTACGATGGCAACATCTTTGCCCTCTACGGGGCCAATGGCGGCATGATCCCCCCCCGCGTTTCCTTGAAGCAGGCGAAAGAGCAAGGGATCCCGGCCCTCCTCGTGTATTACATCGATGACAGTAGCGATTGCAAAAAATACGCCGCCACCATTGCCAACCTGCAGGTTCGCTACGGGCTGGGGGTCTATTTCATCCCCTATTCCGTCGATTCCCTCCTGCCCGGCGACGAGCGCGGCCAATACTACACCGGACAAGTGCCTCAAACCCTCCTCTTCGACCCAGAGGGAAATATCGTCTATCAATCCGTCGGCAACCGCCCCATCACCGAGGTGGAAAACGCTATTCGCGCCCTCTTCAAGTTGGATCCCGTTCCCCCAGGGCTGATCAAAGCCAAACCCTTCAACGAGATCCAAACCGGATTTGCCGGATCCCGTTCTCCCCAAGCCTACCCCCCCACAAAAGCCCAGCCGTGACGGCCAATCCCGATCCCTTTGATCCTCTCGAGGCTCTGCAGGAAAAACTCCAGAGTCTCCAGGCTCGTCTTGCCGACCTCAGAGAATTGGAGCGCATAGCCCAGCTTTCCCCTGAACAATGGGCCGAAATCCAAGCTGAAGCCAGTCAACTGGAGCAACGCCTGCAGGCTTATGTGCTAGAGGTGTTTAATCCTGTCCCCGCTACCTTTTGGCAGGTGGTACGCTTCGGCGGCCTTGGCCTGCTGCTGGGCATTGCCCTGCAGCGCTGGGTGCTGAGCTAGCCAGCACACCCCTTAAGATAAAAAAGCTCTTGGATCCCGGAGCCCTTGCCCATGCGCATGCGACGCCCTAGACCATTTAGTCTTGACCGCAAGACTTCGCGCTTTCTGCCTCTGCTGGGCCTGCTTTTGGCGCTGCTGACCCCCCTGCCCCGTTGTCTGCTGGTTGTCCAACCCGGCTACGAAGCCGTCATCTTCAACCGCCTCACGGGAGTGGAAATGACTCCCCGCCGCGAGGGGATCCATCTGCTGATTCCGGTGCTGCAGTTCCCCACCCTTTACGATGTGCGCACCCAAACCTACAACATGACCAGCCGAAGTGAAGAGCGCAGCGTCAAAGCCGACGATACCCTCACCGCTCTCACTGCCGATGGGCAACGGGTGGATCTGGATGTTTCGGTGCGCTATCGCCTGGATCCGGATCGGGTTCCCGAAATCCATCGCAATGTAGGCCCCGATTACCTGAACAAAATTATTCGCCCCGCCTCCCAAGCCGTGGTGCGCAATGTTATCGCCCGCTATTCGGCCATTGGCGTTTATTCTGAGCAACGAGCTGAAATCCAAGAACAAATTGCCGCTGAGCTCTCTCGCCTAATGCAGCCAGAAGGGCTGGTGCTGCAGAGCTTGCTCTTGCGCAATGTGGAATTTTCCAAAGAGTTTCAGTCGGCCATCGAAGCCAAACAAATTGCCGAGCAAGAGAAGCAAAGAGAAGTGTTTCGCGTAGAGCAGGCTCAACTCATCAAACAACGAATGATTGTCAAAGCCAGCGGTGAGGCCCAAGCCATCGCCCTCAAAGGGGAAGCGCTGCGCAGCAACCCGAACGTCATCCAGCTCGAGTATGTCCGCAACTTGCCCGACGACATCCAAGCCATCGTCAGCGAGCAAAACACCATCCTCAATCTGGGGGACTTTCTCAACAAGTAATCGATTCGAGAGTCCCAAGTTAGGATTGGATCCATCCAGTTCAGGTGCATCCACTCCAAGCCCGTTCTCAACAGACCATCAGCCCCAGCCCCTCTCCCAGAGAAGTGTTGCTGCTGTGCCCCTTAATTTCTTGATGGGCCGTAATTCTCGGCCTTTGCATTCATTTTGCATTCATAGAGAACCCAGCACTCTCCGGTACTCCGGGGGCCAAATACCGGGCCCGACACTCAACTGGCAAGCTGACGTAGGAGCCTGGGGAGTTGACTGGGGCATCCACTCTCCGGAGCATCTGTATCAGACTAAACAGAAGGAGGCTGCCAGGATATCTAGGCTTTGTACAATTGCTCACAAAGCCCTGGGTTGATGGGAGAAAACCCTTCCCTTTCCCGGAGCAGCTCAGTGTAAAGCCTGATGCTCTTTTTTCTCTGATGGGATTACCGTAGAGGTGTTGCTACTGGGATCCTGCAGTGACCAGCTTTTCCTGTGCCCAACTCGCCAAACTCGAGATGCCCAAGATGCCCGTGACAGTTGGGATCCCTGTCACACCTTCTGCGGATGAGGCGGATGAGACAGAGATCGGTCATCTTTTGATCGTCGATGATCAGCCCAACAGCCGCCTGCTGCTGGGGGATCTGCTGCAGAGCATTGGCTATCGGGTCAGCGAGGCCGAAAGCGGCAATCAAGCCCTGCAAATGTTGAAAACCTTCCAGCCGGATCTGATCTTGCTGGATGTGATGATGCCGGGGTTGGATGGGTTCGAGGTCTGTCGGCGCATCAAAGCCAATGACGAGACGCGTTTGATCCCGGTGGTGCTGATTACAGCGGCCAGCGATCGCAAAAATCGCGTGCGCGGTATTGAAGCTGGGGCAGATGATTTCTTGAGCAAGCCCTTTGACGAGTCGGAATTGTTGGCGCGGGTGCGTTCCCTCGTTCGCCAAAAGCACCTCAATGAAGACTTGGATCATGCTGCTCAGGTTCTGTTCGCCATTGCCCGCAGTGTGGAAAGCCGGGATCCCACCACCGGGGATCACTGTGAGCGCCTGGCACAAATGGCCAAGAGCTTCGGCGAGTTTTTGCATCTGCCCCGTCCCCTGATCAAGGTGCTGATGTGGGGAGGTTACCTGCACGACATCGGCAAAGTGGGCATACCCGATGCCATCTTGGGTAAAACAGGCAAGCATACGCCGGAAGAGTGGGAGGTGATGAAATCCCATGTCTTGATCGGGGAGCAAATCTGCCGCCCACTACGCACCATGAAAGAGGTGTTGCCCCTCATCCGCCACCACCACGAGCGTTGGGATGGCAGCGGTTATCCCGACGGCCTCAAGGGGGAAGAGATCCCCCTGGTGGCCCGCATCTTTCAGATCATCGACATCTACGACGCCCTCACCTCAGAGCGACCTTACAAGCGAGCGTTCACCGTTCAAGAGGCCATAAGCATCTTGCGGGAAGAAACAGACAGGGGTTGGCGGGATCCCCAGTTGGTGGAGTATTTCTTTGAGTTTCTGCGATCGCGGGCGCCAGATTTGGAGTAGGCTAGATAGGGCTTGCTTGTAGTGTACCAGCAGGATAGAGTCTCTTGCCGGGTGCCGATCCGCTGCGCCGTTGTGTAGGGTGTCGCCAGTTGTTTCCTCGCTCACAACTGTGGCGGCTGGTCAGACAATTTGATTCCCACCAAGTGCTTTTGGGCGGGGGTATGGGGCGCTCTGCCTATGTCTGTCGGCGGCTGGAATGTCTGCAAGCAGCCCGGCGCAAGCAACAGATAAACCGAGCCCTCAAGGCACCTGTGCCTGACTCGTTGTTCCAACGGCTGCTGGATTCTCTTGAGCAAGATTCCCAGGGACATCTCCTCCAAAAGCCTGAGCCTTAGAGGTATTCCCAATGTAGGTAAGATATTCAAAGCGCCTCTTCAGGTTCGCTAAGTTGCGAACCACACGGCAGCCCCTCTCAACTGTCAGAATGGGAGTTGGCTGGAAAACTGAGGCCAAGTGGGATGAACTGCAGAGAGGTTATTCTGGAGGCGCTGTTGACATTTGCTCGTTCTTCCTCGGTTGCTTTACTGGATGTCCCCTGTGGATGTTGCCAGAGCAGCTTCAGACCTGGGTTCCCTTCAGGCCGGATCCCCGGAGGATTGCCGAGCTGTTCTCGATGCGCCGGAGGAAGCCCCCGCAAGCCCGAAAGGTTCGGCTCAACCCAATAACTTGGTTCCCATTGAGTTTGGATAGTAAAACTGACGAGAAGTAAAGGAGCAGAGGCTAGCAGACGAATGACCGATAAAGTTCGAATTTATGATATTGCCCGTGAGATGGGGCGTGACAGTCGGGATGTGCTGGAGGTTTGTGAGCAACTGGGGATCCCTTTCAAAACCCACAGCAGCACCATTTCTCCGGAGCAAGCTGAGTTGGTGCGCAGCAAGCTGGGCGCCCCCCACATTGTGAAACCTCCTCGACCCCGGCCCAAACCCCCATCTGAAAGCCTGCCGCCGGAGCCTCCTGCTGAAGCCAAAGTCGGTGAGCGCCCTCAGCAGAAAGTTCCCGGCACCGCCAGCGCGATCGTCGGCATTCGTCGGCCCGCGCCTGCTCAGCAGCCAGCTCCAGTTGGCGAAGCCAAGACTGCTGAAACTCTGCCGGCTGCCAAGCCCTCGCTGTCTCGACCTGAGCGAGTCTCCCCCGAAAAGGGATCGGCTGGTGGTGCTCAGCTCATAGGCCCACCGCGGCGGCAGGTTACCCCTCTTGTCCGCTCGTCTGAGGCCACCCAAAAGCCGGAGACTGTTTCTCAACCGGCAACCCCTCCCACTCCCTCTGAGTCTGCCGCGGCCAAAGCCAGCGGCTCGGAGCCCAGTCCTGTGGCCAAGCGCCCAATCGTACTCTCGCCCCCTCAACGAGCTACCTCCGGGACAAAACCGCCGGCAGAGCGGCCTGAACCGCCGCAAAAAGCTCCCGAGCCCAGTCGCCCCAGCCCCTCAGAAGCACCATCCCCCAGCCACGCCCGCGTTCCTCAGCCTGCGGAAGAAAAAGCTCCTTCTCCTCCACCTGCGCAGCGCCCCCGTCCACAACTGGTGAGCGCACCCGTTCGCCCTGGCACGCGCTCCCCGGCAACCAAAGAAGACAGTGTCAGCAGCGGCAAAGCCGGTGAAGCCCCTCGTCCGCAGCGGCGGATGGAATTGGTGGGGCCCCCTACCCGTCCTGTGGCCAAGCCGGCTCCCCCTGAGCCAGATGCCGCCTCTCCCTTGCCAGAAAGAATCCCTGGGGAACGTCCCAGCCCGGTGTTGGTAGAGGCTCCTGTAAGACCTACCCCACCCAAGGTCAAGCGCAAAACGGAAGAAGAAGAGGACGACGAGCTACAAGCTCTCAGTCGGCGGGCTGCCCGCGTCCAAGCCAAACGCAAACGCAGTCGGAGACGGGGGGAAGGAGATGGAGATGGTTTGGATTTGGATCCCATGACCATCATTTCAGCGGTCAAGCAGGCTGAGCTGAACGCCCTCAAGCCCTTGGCTCGCCCCACCGCCAAGCCTCCTTCCTATCGCCCACCCGCGGCAACGGCTGCTCCCCCTGCCCGCCCCCGCCCTGCTGCCCGTTTGCAGCAGCAACCTACCTCCGCTGAGGCTGGTGCTGCCGATCGCGCTAGCGGGACAGAGCCCTTGCCCGAAGAGAAGGTGTTGCTCTTGGATGGCAGCCTCACCGTTCAGGAATTGGCCCATCGCCTGCGCGTGGCCGAAACTGAGATCATCAAAACCCTCTTTTTCAAGGGGGTGATGGTGACCATCAACCAGGTCTTGGATGAGTCGCTGGCCGAGTCGGTGGCCAAAGAGTTGGGCTACGAGATTCGCCGGCCCAAGGCAGAACCCGAGGCTAAAAAAACCGAAATGCTGGACGTGGAGGACATCGACCATCTGGTCTCGCGTCCGCCGGTGGTAACCATCATGGGCCACGTGGACCACGGCAAAACCACTCTCCTCGATGCCATCCGCGACACCAAAGTGGCGCAGGGAGAGGCTGGCGGGATCACCCAGCGCATCGGTGCCTACCATGTGGATGTGAACTTTGAAGGCCAGAAGCGGCGCATCGTTTTCCTGGATACTCCTGGCCACCAGGCTTTTACCGCCATGCGCGCCCGGGGAGCCCGCGTCACCGACATTGCGGTTTTGGTGGTGGCCGCCGACGATGGGGTACAACCGCAAACTCTGGAAGCGATCAGCCATGCGCGGGCGGCTCAGGTGCCGATCATCGTGGCCATCAACAAGATCGACAAGCCCGGCAGCCAGCCAGAGCGCATCAAGCAGCAGTTGGCGGAGCACGGCCTATTGCCAGAGGAGTGGGGTGGCGACACGCCCATGGTGGAGGTGAGCGCTCTCACCCGCCGTAACCTGGATGCTCTGCTGGAGATGATCCTATTGGTGGCCGATGTGGCGGAGCTGCAGGCCAACCCCAATCGTCCCGCTCGCGGCACGGTGATCGAGGCCCACTTGGACAAAGCCCGCGGGCCAGTGGCCACTTTGTTGGTGCAAAACGGCACCCTGCGGGTGGGGGATACCCTGGTGGCCGGCGCAGTGCTGGGCCGGGTCAAAGCGATGATGGACGACCGCGGCCAGCGGTTGCAGGAAGCTGGGCCGTCTTCGGCGGTACAACTGCTGGGCTTGGATGAAGTCCCGGCAGCCGGGGATGAGTTTCAGGTTTACACCGACGAAAAAGAGGCCCGTCGCATTGCCCAAGAGCGGGCGGAGGTGCTGCGGCAAACCCGTCTACAACAGGCGCTGCTGTCTCGTCGCGTGAGCTTGGGTAGCGTTTCCGCCAAAGCCCAAGAAGGTCAGCTCAAGGAGTTGAACTTGATCATCAAGACGGATGTCCAGGGATCCGCCGAGGCCATTCAGACAGCGCTGCGGGATTTGCCCCAAGAGGAAGTCCAGTTGCGGGTTCTGCTGGCGGCCCCTGGCGAGATCACGGAAACCGACGTGGATTTGGCTGCGGCCAGCGACGCCATCATCCTCGGCTTCAACACCACCCTGGCCCCCGGCGCCCGTCAGGCTGCCGATGACAAGGGCGTGGATGTGCGGGAGTACGACATCATCTACAACCTGCTGGACGATCTGCGGGCGGCCATGGAGGGCCTGCTGGAGCCGGAAGAAGTGGAGGAGCCGCTGGGCCAAGCGGAAGTGCGCATGGTGATCCCCATCGGGCGCGGTGCGGTTGCCGGCAGCTATGTGCTCTCGGGCAAGGTGCAGCGCAATGCTCTGGTGCGAGTTCGCCGCAGAGGGGAGGTAGTTTACGAGGGACGTCTAGACTCCCTGAAGCGCTTCAAGGACGATGTGCGGGAAGTGGCTGCGGGCTTCGAGTGTGGGATCGGCATCGACAAGTTCCAATCCTGGCAGGAAGGCGACATCATCGAGGTGTACCAGATGGTCACCAAGCGGCGGATGCTGGCCTCTGTCTAGCTTCATCAAGGCACTTCAGGTTGGCCTGCCGGTCAGGCCTGTGTTCTCGGGCAGAGGATCCCAGACAGGGAGGGAAAATTTGAGCTGATCGCGTAAGCGGGACGGAGTCCTCAGAGGGGGGAAGGGATGCAACAAAGCCAGAGACTGAGCCAGATGCTGTTTGTAACGCTGCGGGAGGATCCCGTTGAGGCCGAGCTGCCCAGCCACAAATTGCTGCTGCGGGGCTGCTTTATCCGGCGGCTCTCCCCAGGGATCTACACCTATCTGCCGCTCCTCTGGCGGGTGCTGCAAAAGATCTCGGAGATTGTCCGGGAGGAGATGAACGCCATCGGCGCTCAGGAGTGTCTTTTGCCCCAGCTGCAGCCGGCAGAGATCTGGCGGGAGTCGGGCCGCTGGGAGGTGTACACCCAGGCGGAAGGGATCATGTTTGCCCTTAAGGATCGCCAGGGACGTGAGCAGGCCCTAGGCCCCACCCATGAGGAGGTGATCACCTTGCTGGCCCGGGATCTCATCCGCTCCTATCGCCAGTTGCCGCAGACACTCTACCAGATCCAGACCAAGTTCCGGGATGAGATTCGACCCCGCTTTGGCCTGATGCGAGGGCGGGAGTTCATCATGAAAGACGCCTACTCCTTCCATGCCAACGAGGAAAGCCTGCGCCAGACCTACCAGGATATGTACCGAGCCTATAGCCGCATCCTCAGGCGCTGTGGGCTGGAGTTTCGCGTGGTGGATGCTGATGCCGGGGCGATCGGGGGGCCATCGGCGGCCTCGCAGGAGTTTATGGTGCTGGCCTCTGCCGGAGAAGATGAGATTCTCTACACGCCCGATGGCTCCTATGCTGCCAATGTGGAGAAGGCCGTCTCCATCCCGCCGCCAGCGGCAGAGTCTCCCTACGGATCTTTTCAGGTGTTGGATACACCGGGGACGGAGACCATTGACAAGCTCGCCGATTTCCTGAAGATTTCCCCCACCCTTATCGTCAAAAACGTCCTCTACCAAGCCCTTTACGACAACGGCCTGCGGGTGGCAGTGCTGCTCAGCATCCGCGGGGATCAAGAAGTCAATGAGGTCAAACTGGCCAACCACCTCAGCCGCTTGGCAGAGCGCTACCAAGCCAGCAAATTGCTCAAGCTCACCTTGGCGGATGCCGAGATCCAAAACAGTTGGCAGGGGGATCCCATCCCGGTGGGCTACATTGCCCCCGACTTGCCGGATAGCTGTCTGGGCCGGCAAAAAAACCTTGCCCCCCAGATCCTGCGCTTGGCCGACCAGACGGCAGCCCTGCTGCAGAACTTTGTGACCGGCGGCAACCAGGTGGGGCAGCACGTGGTGGGGGCCAACTGGGGCGAGCAATATCCCCTGCCGGAAGTGGTGGATGTGCGCAAGGCACAGGCGGGGGATCGGTGTTTGCTCAACCCCGACCAGATTCTGGAAACGGCTCGTGGCATCGAGATCGGCCATATCTTCCAGTTGGGTCTCAAGTTCTCACTGCCGATGCGGGCCACTTTTACCGACGAACAGGGATCCGAGCAGCCCCTGTGGATGGGCTGTTATGGCATTGGGGTATCCCGCTTGGCCCAGGCGGCGGTGGAACAGTCCCACGATGCCAACGGGATCATCTGGCCCGTGGCCATTGCCCCCTATCACGTAGTGGTGGTGGTGCCCAACATCTCCGACCCCGAGCAGATGAGCGTGGCAGAGAAACTGGTGCAGGATCTCGCTACTGCCGGCATCGAGACCCTCTGGGATGACCGGGACGAGCGGGCCGGCGTCAAGTTCAAGGATGCAGATCTCATCGGGATCCCCTATCGCCTCACCACGGGGCGCAGCCTCAAACAAGGCAAGGTGGAACTCACCGAGCGGGCCAGCGGCCAAGCCACGGAAATTCCCATTGAAGAAGTGGTGACTACCCTGAAAGAGCGGATTGAAGCAGCCCTAGCTGTGCCGGACTGAGCGTGGCTTCTCCTGAACTCCATGCTGAACATCTCCATTCTTAAAGAAGACGAATCCTATACTTTTCGCTCTTATTTTGAGATGCCCTACGAGCCAGATGAAATCTTGGCTCAGTTTGGCTATCGACTGGAAATTGGGGAGTGGACATGGCCTGTTGCCCCTGCGCCGCCGCAAACCCCAGTTTTGAAAGATCGGATCCGACAATTGTTACCTTTGGTTAGCCTCACCAGCGAAACAGCGCGGCGGGAATTGCTGGTGGCTCCTGTGCTGACCGAAGTGGCTCTCCATTGTCGAGTTCCTTTGCGGCTGGAGTATCCCCTGATGGTCAACAATTGGTTGAAGGGCAGCCTCGATTATCTGTTGCGAGGGAAGAACATCCTGCTGGTGGTTGAAGCCAAAAAGGACGATCTAACGCGAGCCTTTGTGCAAATGGCTGTAGAAATGATTGCCCTGGCGCAGGTGGAGCAGCAGGCTCAGATCTACGGTGCAGTGACGATGGGGTCTATCTGGCAGTTCGGACAAATTCTTGCCGATCAGCAGGTGATCGAACAAGACTTAACGCTGTATCGGGTACCTGAGGAGCTAGAAACCATTGCCGGCATTCTCACTGCCATGGTCAGCAACCCCAGCCCATCGTGAATTTAGTGACCATAAGTCATGAATCAAAAAACAGTCTGGTTTGCCCTGAAGTTGATGCTGGCTGCTGCCGGGATCAGCACAGCCATCAAATATGGTGGCCCTTACTTGGCCTTGCCGGAGCAAATACCGGTGGTGATCGGGATGATCGTTTTGCCCACCTTGATCATGGCCGGGATCCTGTGGCGCTGGCAAATGCAGTCTCCTCTATCCAAAACTCCCCTACAAGCCGGCAAGGGATCCCTGGGAATTGAAGATGATAGAGCCTTCACCCCCAGCCCTTCTCCCAGGGGAGAGAGGGAAGTCTGAACTGCTGGACATGGAAGGCTGCCCAGATCCCTTGATGGGTGGGGGGAAGGCTATCGGGATGGATTGGGATCCCTTGAACCCCTTACTGCTGGGTAAGGCGCAAGGTTACCGTTGGGCTGGTTTGGTTGCCGGAAGTGGCCGTGAGATTCACCTGATACACCGTGCCAGAGGCCGGAATGGGAGGTCGAACGGTGATTGTGAAACGGCCCTGGGCATCTGCCTGCACAGTTTGGTTGGTCACGGTCTGTTGGGCGCTGATGATGCCGCCCAGAGAAGTAGAAGCCGTTACATTCACCCGCACCGAAGCATTGGGAGCTGTAGTGCCCTGCAGCGTAAACGAAGAACCGGAAACCCGATCCCCATCCCGCAGGTTGGTGATCTGAGGCAAGAGGGGGCTGGGGGCGCTGACTGTAGCGGAAACCTCTTGGGTGGTCAGCCGCTGGATGCCCCCGGTGGCCCCTTCGATCAGGCGGGCCGGTTGTTCGGCGGTCATGAAGCGCACTTGGCCGCCATTTTCCAAGCGGGCGACGACGATCCCTTCCCGGGTGGTATCTTTCGCCTCGATTAGGGCATTCACCACATAGGTGCCGCTGGAGACTTCCTGAGCCGGCAGGGTTTGCACTTGCCGTCCATCTTGGATGAGGTAAACCGTCACCCGGCTGGAAGGAGTGCCTTTGACGGTAACCAGCAGGATTTCCCCGGCTGCCAAGGGGCGACTGCCGGCATTGTGATCCACCAGGTCGATGGAAGCGCGGACAGGGCTACCCACGGTGAAGCTCCAGGTCACGCGGCGGGTCACCCCCTGGGTATTGGTGAACTCCAGCAAGACTTCCCGACGCCCCGGCGGCAGAGGTTGGGCAGGGCGATAGGTGAAGAAATCGCGGGTGATCACCGACTGGGACGTGACATCTTGACCATCCACAAAAACCCTCACCGTTTCCGGGCGCACGCTGACGCCATCTTGGCTGCGGAAAGAAGCCGAGATTGGGGAGGTAGGTTCAACATTGGTGGCCGCTTGAGCTGGGCTGGGATCCGTAATTTGCTGAGCCCTTGCAGGCAAGCTCGACAACCCCACAACCGCAGCACCGATCACCAAGGCCCGGGGAAACCAGGAATACAAGTTATCGCTCATGAGACCATCCAAGAAAAGGATAGAGTACAGACAGACTACACAGGCAACAAGCCCAGAGAAAGGCTAAACAGAGTCCGGCAGAACATCGGCCTCGATATCCTGTTCGAATCCTGTCACAGGGGATGGCCCCTGTCGATACGCCTAAACCTCTGATCGGCTCTCCAATAGACTCAATCCCAGCGTCAAAACCGGGCAAAGTCAACTGCCATCTACCGTGTGGGATCCCATGTCCATCCTGGCAAAATCCAGAAGATGACTGTAGGTGAGGATGTAAGGGATCCCTTTGAAGGATTTGACTTAACTTGTGTTCGATGGGTAATCGATGGGTATCAGCTCATCTCAATTCACAAAAATAGCCCCTGTCGCTTGCAGATCGAGGCAGTGGTCGCCGGAGACATCGTTGACCAGGCGCACTTCTACAGTGATCACGTTGAAAGAATCCACGCTCACCTGGTAGCCCACAGGAGCCAACATCGGCGTGTTGATGGCCATGCAGTTGGGGATCAGCAGGTTGCTCAGGCGCAACGTTTCGCCTGCAGGCAGTTCCGAGACCTTCTGACGGGGATCGGTAAAGCCGTATTCCAAAGGCAGACCGGTGCGATTGCGGATCACCAGCTCTGCCGGCAGGTCGGGGTTGAAGCGGGCCACTGGGCGATCAAAAACCAATTGATCGACACCCACCGGTAAGCGCGGCAACGGCACTGTCTGAAAGGTAGGCTGAGCGGCAACCCAGAGGGATCCCTGCAACAACCCTCCGCCAACCCAGCCGCCCAGCAGAGTCGCCAACGTCAAAACCATTCTTTTGCTCCGTTCTGCATAGCTCATGGCTTTCGCCTCAGGATGTGCTTCCAGACTGGTGGGAGTTGGATCCCTTGCCTGCTTGTATTGTTCCCAAAAACGGCTGGCCGGGCCAGATGGCTGCTGTTTTTTCCAGGGTATGCCCCAACCAGCTAAGATCCCGTGGGGGGGAAGTTAAGTTAGAGTTGGCAATGCAAAGGGAGGCATGGCCATGCCAGCAGAACCGAAAAAGTCGGAGAAAAACTTCTCGTGGAAGGGCAGTGCCGACGCGGGCCGGGCGCTGACGATTTTGGCTGCCGTGGGAGCCGCGGTGATTTTACTGGCGGGGTTCCTACAGTAGGCAAACAGTAGGCAAAGCTGTTTGTGTCTGCAGCCGGCACAAGCACCTCAGCACGGCGGCGGAAGCCAAAGTTTCTTCTTCAAGGCGATTTCAAGGCGATGGTGGCAGCCTGCTCGACTTCCAACTTGCCTTCAAGGATCATCCCCGCCATGGTTGAAGATGTCCTCAAGGCAAAGGTGTTGTCTGCGGGGCAGGAAGCCGCCCTCGACTGCGTTCTCCGCCATGGCTGCCCTACAGAAAGAAGCAGATCCGGATGCTTTGGAAGTCCTGCTGATTGGTTGATGCGAGGTTCGCTACGCCTGTCCGGGTCACGCCGCTGGGCAGCAGGCTCAACAGGGAAAAAAGCCCAGCAGAGAAGGGATCCCTGCTGAGCCCCTTGAAAGCGCCGAGGAAGGGGTAAAGTGCCCTCAGCCCAGCAGCCGGCGGGCAGTGTTGACCACGTTTTCCACCGTGAAGCCGAACTTCTCCATGCACACCGGGCCGGGGGCAGAGGCGCCAAAGCGATCGATGCCAATGGCCACCCCCTCAAACCCCAGGTACTTGTGCCAGCCGAAGGTGGAACCTGCCTCGACGGAGACGCGCTTGGTGACGTTGGGGGGCAGAACCGAGTCTCGGTAGCTCTGGGGCTGGGCCTCAAACAGCTCCATGCAGGGCATAGAGACCACCCGCACTGCCCGGCCTTCCTGCTTTAGTTGGGCGGCAGCTTTCACTGCCAGCTCCAGTTCAGAGCCGGTGGCGATCAAGATCAGCTCTGGGTTGGGGGCATCCACCACCACATAGGCCCCTTTGGCTACGCCTTCAATGGAGGTGCCTTCCACCGGGTTGACCGCCTGCCGGGTGAACACCAGCACAGAAGGGGTGGTCTTGGCTTCTAGGGCCACCTGGTAAGATCCCACTGTTTCGCGGGCATCTGCCGGGCGCAGCACATAGAGGTTGGGGATAGCCCGTAGGGAAGCCAGTGTCTCAATGGGCTGGTGGGTGGGGCCATCTTCTCCCAAGGCGACGGAGTCGTGGGTCATGACGTGCAGCACCCGCACTTGCGAGAGGGCCGATAGGCGGATGGCAGGCCGCATGTAGTCTGTGAAGATCAAAAAGGTGGCGTCGTAAGGGATGAGGCCTCCATGAAGCGCCATGCCGTTGGCGATGGCTCCCATGCCGTGTTCCCGCACCCCAAAGCGGAAGTTGCGCCCCTCGTAAGATCCAGCCTGAAACTCTGGGATCCCTTTTAAATAGGTCATGTTGGAGTGGGCGAGATCTGCGGATCCCCCCAGCAGTTCCGGCACCGCTTTGGCCAAGGCATTCAGACACAACTTGGAGAGGTTGCGGGTGGATTCTCTGCCGGTTTCGGCAATGGGCGCCAGGGCTTCTTTCCAGCCCACAGGCAGCTCCCCGGCCATGATGCGCTTGAACTCGGCGGCCTCTTCGGGGTAGGCCTTCTCGTAGGCGGCAAAGCGCTCGTTCCACTCCGCTTCGGCCTTGGCCCCTTTTTCGATGGCCTGGCGGAAGTGGGCCAGCACCTCGTCGGGAATGTAAAACTCCGGCTCCAGAGGCCAACCCAGGTTTTGTTTGGTGAGCTTCACCTCTTCCGGTCCCAAAGGCGCCCCGTGGACGCTCTCGCTGCCGGCCTTGTTGGGGGATCCGTAGCCGATGGTGGTCTCGACAATAATCAAGGACGGCTTGTTGGTGACTTCCTTGGCTTTCTGGATGGCCTCGGCGATCCCTTTCAAGTCGTGGTTGCCATCCTCTACTTTTTGCACATGCCAGCCGTAGGCTTCATAGCGTTTGCCCACATCTTCCGTAAAGGCGATTTCCGTTCTGCCGTCGATGGAGATGTGGTTGCTGTCGTAAAGCATGATCAGCTTGCCCAGTTGCAGGTGGCCGGCCAGAGAAGCTGCTTCAGAAGCCACCCCTTCCATGTTGCAGCCATCGCCCAAGATCACGTAAGTGTAGTGATCCACAATGGTGTAACCGGGCTTGTTGAAGCGGGCGGCCAGATGGGCCTCGGCAATGGCCAACCCTACCGCATTGCCCACCCCTTGCCCCAGCGGGCCGGTGGTCACCTCCACCCCCGGAGTTTCAAAGTTTTCCGGGTGGCCGGGGGTTTTGGAGCCCCACTGGCGGAACTGCTTAATGTCCTCCAGGCTTACATCGAAGCCGGTTAGGTGCAGCAGCGCGTACTGCAGCATGCAGCCATGCCCCGCCGAGAGCACAAAGCGATCCCGATCCACCCACTTGGGGTTGCGGGGGTTGAACTTCATGAACTGCTGCCACAACACATAGGCCATGGGTGCTGCTCCCATCGGCAGGCCAGGGTGGCCGGAGTTGGCCTTCTGAACAGCATCCACCGCCAAAAAGCGAATCGTATTGATGGCAAGTTGTTCCAGAGAGGGAGGAGCAGCAACAACCATGTGGGATCCCTATCGCTCGACATTTGCTTTCCAGTATGCCGCGTTTTGGGTCTTGCTTCCGAGGCGCTAGGGATCAATTGGGCCGGGAAATTGGCTTTGTCCAAATTCCAACGGGGCCAAATGGCAGGCTAAGCTGAGTGATACCGTCGCTGCTGTTTTGTGTTGGAGCACTTCTTTGACCGTTGTTTCTTCTTCTCCTGGCGGCAAACCCTCCTGGCTGCGGGCCAAGGCCCCTCAACGGGTGGGATCCGTCAAACAACTGCTGCGGGACTTGGGCCTAAACACGGTTTGCGAAGAAGCTTCCTGTCCCAACTTGGGGGAGTGCTTCGCCAACGGCACCGCCACCTTTTTGATCATGGGCCCGGCCTGTACCCGCGCCTGCCCCTACTGTGATATCGACTTCACCAAACGCCCTCTGCCCCTGGATGCCACTGAACCCCTGCGGGTGGCAGAAGCAGTGGAACGCTTGGGATTGCGCCATGCGGTGATTACGTCGGTGAATCGGGACGACCTGCCCGATGGGGGAGCCAGCCAGTTTGTGGCCTGCATTGCGGAAATCCGCCGCCGCATGCCCCAGACCACCATCGAGGTCTTGATCCCAGACCTATGTGGTAACTGGCAGGCGCTGCAGCAGATCTTGGCCGCCCGACCGACGGTGCTCAACCACAATACCGAAACGGTGCCCCGCCTCTATCGCCGTGTACGCCCGCAAGGGAACTACGAGCGCTCCCTCAAACTGTTGGAGTTGGCACGGCAATGGGATCCCGGCTTGTACACCAAGTCGGGGGTGATGTTGGGTCTGGGAGAGACAGCCGAGGAGATCTTGCAGGTGATGCGGGATCTGCGCCGGGTGGGTTGTGACATCCTCACGCTCGGCCAATACCTGGCGCCCAGCCCCAAACACCTGCCGGTGGAGCGCTACGTTCCCCCCGAAGAGTTCGACCATTGGCGACGGGTGGGAGAGGAACTGGGCTTTTTGCAGGTGGTGTCTTCGCCCCTAACCCGCAGCTCCTACCATGCCGAGGCTGTGCAAGAGTTGATGCAGCGCTTTCCCAGGAGGAGCTCCTGAGCGCTGGGGCCTCGCCGGCTGCCCGACCTTGTGGGTTGCGCGAGAGAAGAAACCTACTCTGAGATTGGCTCAAGGCCGGGTTTCAGGGCGGCTACAACGTCAGGGATCCCACCTTGTGCTCTATGAGCTGCGCCAGATCTTGCAGGAAGGCCGCTGCATGGGCGCCGTAGATGACACGGTGATCGCAGGTGAGGTTCACCTGCATTTGGGAACGGATGGCAATGGCTTTTTCCGGCGTCGCCACCACCGTGGGGCGAGCAGCGCCAACGGCCAAAATGGCCCCTTGGCCAGGCGGCAAAATGGCGTCGAAGCGATCCACCCCAAACATGCCCAGGTTGGAGAGGGTGAAGGTGCCGCTGGTGTACTCCTCTGGCTGCAGTTGCTTACGCCGCGCCCGCTCCACCAGATCCTTCCAACGGCGGGAGATCTCGTACAGATCGAGCCGGTTGGCCTGCTTCAAGACAGGAGTGATCAGCCCGCCATCCTCCATGGCCACGGCCACGGCGATGTTGATATCCGATTTGTAATGGATGCCGTTTTCTGTGTAGCTGGCATTCAAAAGGGGATGCTTCTCCAGGGTCAGGGCCACCGCTTTGACCAAAAGGGCCGTCAGGGTCACCCCCTTAGGCTTTACCTGTTGGTACAGCTGATCCAAGTTGTCGGTGGTGATGGTGTAGCCCACGTGGAACACCGGCACGCCAAGGCTGGCGTTCATGTTGCGCACCACCGCCGCTTGTAGGGTGCTGAGGGGAACTGTCTCTCCCAAGGGGACAGCCACAGGAGTTGGAGGCGCGGGGGCTGGGGCAGAGGGGGCAGCCACTGCAGGAGCGGAAAGGGCCGCTGCCCGCTCCACGTCTTCGGCTATGATGCGACCGTTGGGGCCGGAGCCGCGCACGGTGCGCAGGTCGATCCCCAGGCTTTCCGCCAATTTTTTCGCCCGCGGGGAAGCCACGATCCGCTGGGATCCGGCGCCATCCGATCCATTTGGCAGTGTAGAGGTGGGGGTTGCCGCAGGAGCAGGACTTGTCGGCTGAGCTGCAGAGGCGCGGTCTGCGCTAGGTGGAGCCGCAGGGGTAACGCCAGCAGCGAGGGCTTTGGCTTTTTCCTGAGCTTGGGCCACTTCCGCTTCGCTTTCGGCAATCAGGGCAATGGGGGCGCCCACCGGGGCTGATTCCCCTGCCGGCACCAGGATACTGGCCAGGATGCCGCTGTGGAAGGACTCCACGTCCATGTCCGCTTTGTCCGACTCCACCACCAGGATGTTTTCTCCTTTCTCCACGCGGTCGCCGGGGTTCTTAAGCCAGGTGACGATCTTGCCCGTTTCCATGGTGGAGCTGAGGGCCGGCATGGAGAGTTCGTGGATCATCGATGGGGATGGGAACACAGCAGAAGAGATTGTAACTCAGGAGACGGGATCCCCGCGCACGTCTCTGGGCCGGCTTTGGGCTCACCGGGCGCCAGCCGCTTCTGCTTCGGCCACCACCAGCAGGGTTTTCAACAGGGAATCGGGGTTGAGGCTGATGGAATCGATCCCCGCCTGCACCAGGAAGCGGGCAAATTCAGGGTAGTCGCTGGGGGCCTGCCCGCAGATGCCGATCTTGCGGCCATGGCTTTTCACCGTCTGGATCACCTGGGCGATCATCCGCCTGACGGCCTCGTTGCGCTCGTCAAAAAGGTGGGCCACCAGGGCTGAGTCGCGATCCAGGCCCAGAGTGAGCTGGGTGAGGTCGTTGGAGCCGATGGAGAAGCCGTCGAAGATCTGGCAGAACTCGTCGGCCAGGATGACGTTGCTGGGCAATTCACACATCACGTACACCTGCAGACCGTTTTCTCCCCGCACCAGGCCATGGCGGGCCATCTCTTCCAGCACCTTGTGCCCCTCTTCCGGCGTGCGGCAGAAGGGGATCATCAAGATGACGTTGGTCAGGCCCATCTCATCCCGCACCTGCTTCATGGCTCGGCACTCCAGGGCAAAGCCCTCACGGTAGCGGGGATCCGTGTAGCGGGAAGCCCCCCGCCAGCCGATCATCGGGTTTTCCTCGTGGGGTTCGTAGCGGGATCCCCCCAACAGGTGGGCATACTCGTTGCTCTTGAAATCCGACAGCCGCACGATCACCGGCTTGGGATAGAAGGCGGCAGCAATGGTGCTCACCCCTTGGGCCAGCTTATCCACAAAGTATTCAGGCTTATCGGGATATTGGGCGGTCAGCTCCGCCAGGCGAGGCTCCTCCTTCACCGCCTGCTCGTAGTTGAGCAAAGCCAGCGGGTGGACCTGAATGTGGTTGGCAATGATGAACTCCAGCCGCGCCAGCCCCACGCCATCGCAAGGGATCCCGCTGAGGCCGAAGGCTTTTTCTGGGTTGCCCACATTCATCATCAGCTGGGTGCGGGGACGGGGCAGCTCCTCCAGCGGGATCTCCGTCACCTCATAGGGCAACAGGCCCGGGTAGACCCGCCCTTCTTCCCCTTCAGCGCAGGAGACGGTGATGGGCTCGCCGGAACGGAGCACCTGCGTGGCGTTGCCGCAGCCGACAATGGCCGGGATCCCCAGCTCGCGGGCGATGATGGCCGCATGACAGGTTCTGCCCCCCTGGTTGGTGACGATGGCGCTGGCCTTTTTCATGATGGGCTCCCAGTCGGGATCCGTCTTCTCGGTCACCAGCACCTCTCCGGCTTGGAACTGATCCGAACGGCGCACGTCTAAGATAAGGCGGGCTGTACCCTGACCGATGGCCTCGCCCACCGCCCGTCCCCGCACCAGAGGTTCGGGCCGCGCCTCCGGCTGGGTGAAGCGATAGGTTGTTAGCCGGTTAGCCACTTTTTGCGATTGCACCGTTTCAGGGCGGGCCTGCACGATAAACAGCTCGCCGGTGAGGCCATCTTTGGCCCACTCGATGTCCATCGGCGTGAAATGGCCCCGCTGCGCCGAGTAGTGCTCCTCAATAAGGCAGGCCCACCGAGCCAATTTGAGGATTTCCTCATCCCTGAGAGCGTATTGCCTGCGCAGGCTTTCGGGGACAGCCACGTTTTTGGTGGAACGGGATCCCTCCTCGTCGTAGACCAGCTTCAGGGCCTTGCTGCCCAGCTTGCGGGAGAGAATGGGGCGCAAGCCCTGCTTCAGGGTGGGCTTGAAGACCACATACTCGTCGGGGTTGACGATCCCTTGCACCACGTTTTCCCCCAAACCATAAGCGGCGGTGATGAGCACGGCGTCTTTAAAGCCTGTCTCCGGGTCGATGGAGAACATCACCCCCGAACAGGCCAGGTCGGAGCGCACCATCTTCTGCACCCCCACCGAAAGGGCCACTTGAAAATGGTCAAAGCCCTTGATCTGGCGGTAAGAGATGGCCCGGTCGGTAAACAGGCTGGCAAAACAGCGGTGGCAGGCGTTGAGCACCGCCTTCACCCCATGCACGTTCAAGTAGGTCTCCTGCTGGCCGGCAAAGCTGGCATCCGGCAAGTCTTCGGCCGTGGCGCTGGAGCGCACTGCCACATCGGTGTCGGGGCCATAATGCTCGCACAGCTTCTGGTAGGCTTCGCTGATGGCCTGCTCCAGCTCAGGAGGGAAGGGCGTCTGCAAAATTAAGGTGCGGGCAGCCTTGCCGCGATGGCGCAGGTTGTTCACATCTTCAATGTCGAGATCCCGAAAGATCCCGCGCAGTTTCTCCTCTAGGCCACTAGCGGCGATGAACTGGCGGTAGGCATAGGCAGTGGTGGCAAACCCCAGGGGCACGCGGATCCCTTTGGGGGTTAATTGCTGCAGCATTTCGCCCAACGAGGCGTTTTTCCCGCCCACCTGGGCAATATCCCGCAGCCCCACTTCCGTCAGGGGCAAAACCAAGGGTGGCTCCGACAAGAGCTGGGGTTGGGAGGGTTGCTGAAGCTGGGATCCCAGGGTTGCTCCATCCGACATGCCTTGTCTCCTTAGACCGATTGAACCCATTGCAATCGTTGTGGCGTGCTGTATTGTCTGTCACATCAGGGGCCAAACTCCCCCTGCGCCAGCACTTGGCCCCACTTATTCTCGGCGGGCCATACCCTCACTCTAGTGAGGATTTTCGGCCCCTTAAAATTTCCCAGGGATCCCGTCGAAAAGGCTCAGAAGGCGATGAGACAAAGCAGATCTCCCCGGAAGCTGCCTGAGGAAGTTGCTACAAATCTTCGACCTTTTTTACGCAATGCAAAAGTAGCCGGGCTGCCACAATGGGCAAAGAAGGGAGTTTGACAGCAGGGCCAATGGCGATGGAGGGTCACGAGCAGCCTGCGGCAGAAATTCGCCAGATAAGGGTGACGGAAAAACACCACGGCTCCCGGCTGGATCGGGGGTTGGCGGAGCAACTCCCAGATCTGTCTCGCTCACGCCTGCAGCAGCTCATCCGGGCAGGCCAGGTTTGGCTGAATGGGAAGCCCTGTCTGGATAAAAATCGCCCCTTGCAAACGGGGGATCAGATCGAAGTGCGGATCCCGCCAGCCACCCCGACTGCCCTGCAGCCGGAGCCGATCCCCTTGGACATTCTTTACGAAGATGACGATTTGCTTGTGATCAACAAGCCCCGCGGTTTGGTGGTGCACCCCGCCCCCGGCCACGCCAGTGGCACCCTGGTGCACGCCCTGCTGGCCCACTGCCCCCATCTTTCAGGCATCAACGGCGAGCTGCGTCCAGGTATTGTCCATCGCCTTGACAAAGACACCACTGGTGCCCTGGTGATTGCCAAACACGATCAGGCCCACCAGCACCTACAAGCCCAGATCCAGGCCAAAACCGCCCGGCGCATCTACTTGGGGGTGGTGTTTGGCCGGCCGGCCCAAAGCCAAGGCACCGTCTCTGCCCCCATTGGGAGGCACCCGGTGGATCGGCAGAAAATGGCCGTCCTGACCCCTGGCCAAGGGCGAGTGGCGGTAACCCACTGGCAAGTGTTGGAGCGGCTGGGCAACTACACCCTGATGCAGTTTGAGCTGGAGACCGGGCGCACCCATCAAATTCGGGTGCATGCTGCCCACATGCGCCTACCCATTGTCGGGGATCCCCTCTACACCCAGAGCAAAACCAGCCCTGTTAAGCTGGGCGGCCAAGCTCTCCATGCCTGGAAGCTCTCCTTTGTTCACCCGCGCACAGGCCAGCCGCTGCAGTTTACCGCTCCCCTGCCGGAGGAGTTTGAGCGGCTCTTGCGGCAGTTGCGCAGCCAGGCGGGCTAGGCAGCCTCTGGGGTTTCCCCCTTGCTTTGCCTGGTCATTGCAAACGGCTGTGGAACAGCTGGTTGGTTGATCCCCAGCTCCCCTCGCCCGCAAGGGGTGAGGGTCAGCGGCGAAGGGTCTTCATCTTGTTTGAAACGAGTATGCCCAGTTGTCCCCACACCCGTGGGGGTGAGCGGCAGAGCATGCCTCTAACCCCCAAAACCCTGAACTTTGCTGAATTTACTGAGCTTTAGGCGGTTTGGCAAAAGTCATTG
>NZ_JANSIA010000038.1:0-25637 GCF_047461835.1 Synechococcus sp. R60.1
CTGGTAGAGCAGAGCAGGCTCAGGGCTACTGAAAGCCCGCTCCGTACCGCTTAGCGGTCGGAGCCGGGTAGTTTACTGCAGGTGTAAGCTCTAAAAGGATCCCCTGGGTGAGGAGGAGAACTGAACATGGCGGCAAAGCAACTCAAGTTCTATTGGAGCCCCCAACACCAGCTCTTTAGCTGCGATGGCGCCAAGTTGGAGGGGCACGGCTACATCCAAACCAACCCCTCCCATGACCTGGTTCACCTGCTCATTGCCGCCAACGGCAACATGCCCTGGCAGCCGGTGGAAAGCCGCGAGCAAACCTGCTTTGCCGAGTACAACGCGGTAATGCTGGAGCACCTGTTGGTCAACTGCTTCAACGCAGCGGTGCTGGGATCCCTGCCTGCCCAGCAGATCATCCCAGAGGCGCGGAAGTTCTTGCGGTGGTTTGTTTCAGAACATTACGCCCCTTTTCCGGTGTCTGAAGAAGAGGCTTTTCGTCGCTTTGCTGCGCACCTGGATATTGAGCGCATTGTGCGTTTGTTCCCCTATTTTTACAGTCTGCGGGCTTGGGAATGCTTCAGCCTCGATTACCGCGCCGAGACCTACGACCTGGAGTTCACCTCCGAGGATGATCCCGTTCGAGAGGCCCCGGAATGGGCGGCGGATCCCAACATTTTGGAGACTCAGGAGCTGGTGCGGCAAAAGCTCTCTGAGGCAGTAGCCGAGGCGGGCTCGATCCGGCCCAAACCGGAGCCCGTTTTCCCGCCAACTTCGTCAGCTTCTCCTCTGTCCGATCCCCCAGCCAAGACCAGGCAGAAAAAAACCGGACTCGGCTTCAAGCCTGCCCGTTGATGGATCCCCTCACCCCTTTCCCACAGGGAGAGGGGAAGACTAATCTGCGCCTTTCACTAGCCGACGAAAGGCCTTTTTGCCCACCTGCAAAATCCGCCCGGCCAGCTCCGAGGCATGGGCAAACTCCAGGTCGGGATCCTCCACCTTTTGCCCATCCAGCCGCACGGCGCCCCCTTGAATCTGCCGACGGGCCTCGGCGGCACTCTTGCACAGGCCACACTCACGCAGGATGTAGCTGAGTTTAACAGGGTAAGACAACCCATCGATGGCAAAGGTGGGGATGGATCCCGTTTCGGCAAGAATACCGTCTAGCACCAGGGCTTGGGCGGTGCGCTGGGCCTCTTCTGCCGCTGCAGGGGAGTGAAACTGGGCCACTAGGGTCTTGGCTAGGAGGATCTGCCGCTGGCGGGGATCCTGCGGCAGCTCGGCAAGGGGCACTGAGGTGAGCAACTCAAAGTAGCGCTCCACCAGGTGATCCGGCACCTTCTCCAGCTTGGAGTACATGGTGAGGGGATCCTCAGTCAGCCCCACGTAGTTGTTTTTGGACTTGGACATTTTCTGGTACCCGTCCAACCCCTCCAAAAGCGGCACCGTCACGCAGAACTGCGGCGCTTGGCCCTTCCAAATTTGCAGATCCCGACCGGTGAGCAGGTTAAAGCGCTGGTCGGTTCCCCCCAGTTCTACGTCGGCTGCCAGAGCCACCGAGTCGTAACCCTGCAAGAGGGGATAGAGAAATTCGTGCAAGTATACCGGCGTCCCGGCTTGGTAGCGCTGGGCAAAGTCTTCTTTGGCCAGCATCTGCCCCACCGTCATCTGGGCCTGGAGTTCGATCAGCTCGCTGAGAGTCAGGTGGGCCAGCCACTCGCTGTTGCGGCGCACCTCCAGCCGGCCAGGGGTCTCAAAATCCAAGATCTTGCCGGCCTGCTCCAAGTAGGTGCGGGCGTTTTCCTCCACTTCTGCTGGGGTGAGGCGGGGACGGGCCTCCGATTGGCCGGTGGGATCCCCGACCAGCGCCGTGAAGTCCCCGATGAGCAAAATAGCCACATGGCCCGCATCCTGGAACTGGCGCAACTTGCGCAACACCACTGAATGGCCCAGGTGTAGATCCGGTCGGGTGGGATCGATGCCCAGCTTCACCCGCAAGGGACGATTTGTTGTGGCCAGGCGCTCCGCCAGGGCAGCAGGCCCTCCCGGAAAGATCTCGGCCACCCCCCGCTCAACAATTTGGGCTATCAACGGATCCCGGTACGTTGGCGAAACTGAGGCTGACGATAAACTCAAATCCTGCTCCTCCGGCTGAACCCATGAGCCATTTTAAGCCCACGCAAATTAAGCCCACGCAAAAGATGGTCGGCTCTCAACTCGCTCCACCTAGCCCGGTTGGAGTTGTCGATGGGTGAGGTTGGCCATCCTGCCGGGCCGATAGACGCCGCCCTATAATGGGTCTGGCTTGTTGTTGCTTTGCAACACGGACGTGACAGGGTTTTTGACGTGACCTACGGTCGCAGACCATTGGCCCGCCGGGCGAGAAAGCCGGGGTTGGAGCGTGTCTCCAATTCCCCTTTTTCCGGATCGGGGTTTGACGAGCACGCCGACTATGCCCCACCCGCCCGCCCCTCCCGGATCGCCCAGGTTGCCGGTGTGGTGGGCAATCTGTTGCTGGGATCCCTGCTCTTGGGATCCACGGCAACGGCTGCCGGATTGGTGGGGCTGGCCATTAGCTTCCGCAACTTGCCGGACGTGCATCAATTGCGGGATTACGTGCCCATTGCCACCACCCACATTGTCGATATTCGGGGCGAGCCCATTGCCAGCCTACACGGGGAGGCCAACCGGGAAGTGATCTCCCTTGAACAGGTCTCGCCGGAGATGAAAAAGGCCTTGCTGGCCATTGAAGACAGCCACTTTTACACCCATCCAGGCATTAATCCGGTCAGCTTGGGCCGGGCGATCCTAGGCAGTGTGGAGGGGGGTATAGGCTCGGCGGGGGGGGGATCCACCCTGACAATGCAGTTGGTCAAGAACCTGTTTTTGAGGCCGGAGCGTACCCTCAGCCGTAAAGTCGCCGAGATCGTGTTGGCGGTGCGCCTAGAACAGGTCTTCAGCAAAGACGAGATCCTGGAGATGTACCTCAACCAGGTGTACTGGGGGCACAATCTCTACGGCATCCAGGCGGCGGCCCGCAGCTACTTCAACAAGGATGCGTCTGAACTGAACTTGGCTGAAGCGGCGATGTTGGCTGGGATCCTGCCGGCCCCGGAAACCCTCAGCCCCTTTCGCAACCTGGAGGGAGCCAAACGGCGGCAACACCTGGTGCTGGATCGTCTGGTGGAGCTGAAGTGGATTACCCCCGAGGAAGCCCAGGCGGCGCGGGAGCAAAAGCTGACCTTAGGCCGCATTACCTCCTTTCAAAGTAACGCCCCAGCAGTTACCGACGCCATTGAGGCGGAGCTGCGGCGCCGCTATGGGGAACAAGCTCTAATGCAAGGAGGTCTGCGGGTTCAGTCCACCATCGATCTGCGTCTGCAGCGCCTTGCCCAGCGCATTGTCAATGAAGATGGCCCCCGCATTGGGGCAGCTCGTCGTGCCGATCAAATGGCTTTGGCGGCAGTGGATCCCCGTACCGGCTATGTGAAGGCCATTGTGGGCGGGATCAACGCTCAGCGGGGCCAATTTAACCGCGCCACCCAGGCGTTTCGCCAAACGGGATCCACCTTTAAGCCCTATGTGTACTACGCGGCTCTGGCCAGCGGGCGCTATTCACCCGGCAGCATCTTGGAAGATACCCCCGTCACCTATCCCGGCTCGCCACCCTACAGCCCGAAAAACTACGACAACACCTTCTATGGCTCCCTCACCTTTGCTCGGGCTTTGGAGCTCTCCCGCAACGTGCCCACGGTCAAGTTGGCCGATGATGTTGGGATCCGCAACGTCATCGCAGCGGCTCAGGCCACCGGCATCAGTGCCGAGATGTTTCCCAACTTGGCTACAGCTCTGGGCTCGGCCAGCGTCAGCCCCCTGGAGATGGCGGCCAGCTATGCGGTCTTTGCCAATGGCGGATATCGGGTGGAGCCGACCCTCTTGGCCCAGGTGGTGGATCGCAACGGCCAAATCCTCTTCGAGGCCAGGCCCCAGCCGGAGCGGGTTTTGGATCCCTGGGCGGTGGCTACGCTCAACCAAATCCTCAAAGGGGTGGTGACCCAAGGCACCGGGAGGGCAGCTCGTCTGGACGATGGGCGACCTGTAGCCGGCAAAACCGGCACCACCTCTGATTTCCGCGACGCTTGGTTCATCGGCTATGTGCCGCAACTGTCTACCGCCATTTGGATTGGCAACGACAACAACTCCCCCATGCTGCCCGGCACCGCCGGCGGGGCCTTTGTTGCCCCCACCTGGAAGCGCTTTATGACTGAGGCTCTGCAAGGGATCCCACCTCAGGACTTCCCCAGCCCGCATCAATTTCCCCCTCCCCGACCATGACCTACAGCGAGGAGCGGCTGGCGCGCATCGAGCGCACTGTCGAGGCCAACGCTCAGGCCATCGCCCAACTGGCCCGGCAAAACCAAGAGCTGATGCAAACCATTGCCGGCACCGAGGAGCGCATTGCTAGAGCCGAGGAACGCATTGCCAAAGCCGAGGAACGCATTGCTGGCGCCGAAGAACGTCTGGAGGCCGAGGTCAAACGCTGGGACGAGCGGTTTTTCCAGCTCAGCCGCGATACCCTCAACTTCACCCGCAATGTAGTGACCATCGCCGCCATCACGGCTGTTTTGATCCCCCTGCTCAGGGATGTCGCTCCCCTGCTGATCGAGCTGTTGCGGGAGGGATCCCGTTAGCCCTCTGTAGCTGGGACATCTCGCTTTTCCAACCGCTGGCCAACAAGTGGTTATCGGCAATTGCGCTGAGACAGCCGCGATTCCACCTCTCTGGGGTCGAGCAGGGTTCCAACCGGAATCGAGGTGTCCAAGGGATCCCAGCGCGTACTGATTCTGAGTTACACTAAAACTGCAAAGAAAGGTAACGCCTTTTTCCTTTTTCTGGTTATCCTGACCCTTCGCCGCGTTCTTTCTTGCATTCCTTGCACAAGACACAGAGGACAGACGATTATGGCTTTTGAACTCCCGGCTCTGCCCTATCCTGCTGACGCGCTCAAGCCCTACATGTCGGCAGAAACCTTCTCCTACCACCACGGCAAGCACCACGCAGCCTACGTAGCCAACCTGAACAAGCTCATCGAGGGCACCGATCTGGCCAACAAGTCTCTGGAGGAGATCATCAAAGCCACCTTTGGGGATCCCAACAAAGCGGGTATCTTCAACAATGCTGCCCAAGTTTGGAATCACACCTTTTTCTGGGAATCCATGAAGCCAGGCGGGGGAGGTGCGCCTACCGGGCCTATTGCCGACAAGATCAACGCCGACTTTGGCGGCTATGACAAGTTTGCAGAAGCCTTCAAGACGGCAGCCGCCACCCAATTTGGCAGCGGTTGGGCCTGGCTGGTGCTGGACAACGGCACCCTGAAGGTCACCAAAACCCCCAATGCCGAAAACCCCCTGGTTTACGGCCAAACGCCCCTGCTCACTTTGGATGTGTGGGAGCACGCCTACTACCTGGATTACCAAAACCGGCGGCCTGACTTCATCAGCGCCTACCTGGAGCACCTGGTGAACTGGGATGCCGCCAATGCCCGGCTGGCTGCCGCCTGACTCCACCTGTTCTGGGATCCCTTGACGGGGGATCCCATCGAAGACTAGCCCTATGTCTCTGTTTGCGAAGGGATCCTTGGGGATCCCTTTTTTGCGCCTAGTCTTTCCCCAAGCGTTCTCGCTCCTCGCGCAACCGCTCCAGAAAGCCGGGGGTAGGGGGTTGGGTTGGAGGGGCTGCAAGGGGAGCAGAAGTTGGAGCAACCCGGTTCATCTGGGGGAACAGGGGTTGGTTGATGGGCGGCGGGGGGAGAGGCTTGGCCGGGACAGGGGCTGGAGAAGGTGGAGCAGGGGGAGGGGGTGTGGGCACGGCAACCGGTCGGGGCGGCGGCGCAGCAGGGGCTGGAGGAGGAGGTGACACCTGCCGAGTTGGAGCGGGGGGCTGAGGGGTAGAGGACACTGCCTCTGGAGTTGCCGCTGGCCTGGGTGTGGGCTCGCTTGCGGACTCACCGATTCCCAGATCTGGGGCGGGATCATCCTCAAACACCGGTTTGCCCTCCGGATCCCGTAGCAGCCAGTCCAGCAGAGGTTCAGGAGTGGCTGAGGGATCCCGCTCAGGGTGCTCTGCACCGCCGACTGGAAGGGGGCGTTCGGGGGCAGCAGGCGGTCTTTCGCTGCCTGGGCCCGGATCCAACAGCAGACGCAGGCCCCAGAAGGTGCTCCCCGCAATGACAACAAAAAGGGCTATCCCAGCCCAGAGGGGAAACGGCTTGGCCTCGGGCTCTGCCTGGGTACTGAGCAGGTGTGTGCCCGACTGCCCTGCATCTACCGCCGCCAGGGTACGCTCGGAGAAGATGGGTGCGGCTGGGGGGGACGCGAGGGAAGAGCCGGCAGCGCTCTGGGAGCGCAGGGATCCCTCCAATTGGGCGCTGAGAACCTTCATATCTTGGGGCCGCTGGTCGGGATCTTTGGCCAGACAGGAGAGCACCACCTGTTCCAGCTGCAGCGGAATTTCATAGGGCAAATTTGCGCGATTGAAGGGTTGGGGCTGCTGGTAATTGTGGGCCTCGTACCAGCCGGGGAAAGAATCGCTCTTCGGCTGGAGGGGGTGTTGCCCGGTCAACATGCGGTAGAGCACCACGCCAAACGAGTAAATATCCGAGCGGGCATCCAAGGCTTCCCCGCGCAGCTGTTCGGGAGAGGCGTAGCGCACCGTACCCAAAAAGCCGGTGGTCTGGGTGCCAAGGGCAAGGGAAACCTCGCTGAGCAGCTTAGCAATGCCGAAATCCAAGATTTTGACGGTTTCCCCCAGGGTTTCATCTTTCAGGACGAAGAGGTTGCTGGGTTTGATGTCGCGATGGATCACCCCCTTGATGAGATGGCCATCCTGCTCAGTCTCCAGGTTGTGGGCGTAATAGAGACCGGCACACACTTGGCGGGCCATCCTCACCACCTGTTGAGGCGGCAGCACCGGCTGCTTGAGCATCAGCTCCCCCAAACTGCGCCCCGTCAGGTATTCCATCACCAGGTAAGGTTGGTCGTTCTCTAGGCCATAGTCCAATACCTTGACAATGGCAGGGTGCTCCCCCAGCAGCGTGCTGATGCGAATTTCCTGCTGAAAACGTTTGTGCAACTGGCGTCGGGTGTTGTCATCGCCTGCTAAGTTTTGGTGCAACAGCTTGACCGCTACCGGACGGTTGAACAGGCGCGTATCGACAGCCTTGAACACCCGCCCCATGCCACCTGCTGCAATGCTGTGAACCAGTTGATAGCGCTGGCCGATCACTTTTCCAGGAGCAAGCTGGTGCATAGGCAGCCTAGGAGCATGTACCCTCTGATTCTAATGCGTGTTTCTCGGGGGTTTCTCCCGCCTTTCTCTGGGCACTACTGCCAAGCTGTTTTCACTGCTTAATGTGTCTTAATGTGTCTGATGTACTTACTTTTGAATACTTACTAAACGCCCTGCCAGCGATTGAAGGCTGGACAAAGACTGTGGACTACGGAGATCTACTTTAGAGCCGAGGGAATCTGATAGACTCATGCGGGCGCTTTGCCGGGTCTGTTATCGCTGTCTGTCGGGTATTTATGCTGGCTCACTGGCTCCAAATGTCGGGGATCCCTCTAGCCATGATTGGCCCTGTTGAGAATCCGGTGCTGGTGTTTTTGATCATCCTGACCATCATGCTGGTGGCTCCCTTGCTGTTTGAGCGGCTGCGCCTGCCGGGGATCATCGGGTTAATCTTGGCTGGGCTGGTGGTGGGGCCCTACGGCTTGGGCATCTTGCGGCGGGACGAGACCATCATCCTGCTGGGCACGGTGGGGCTGTTGTTTCTCATGTTCATGGCGGGGCTGGAGACCAGTCTGGAAGATTTGAAGCTCAATGCCGGGAAGGCCACCCTCTTCGGGGCGCTCACCTTTCTGTTGCCCATGCTCATCGGCACAGCAGCCATGTTGGCCATTGGGTATGGCTTTCTGGCGGCGGTGCTGGTGGCCTCTTGTTTTGCCTCTCACACCCTGATCGGTCTGCCCATCATCTCGAAGCTGGGGTTGATGCGCCTGCAGACGGTGACGGCAACTTTGGGGGCCACCCTCATCACCAATGTCCTGGCTTTGTTGGTGCTGGCGGTGGTGGTGCGCGCCCACCAAGGGGAGCTGTCGCTGCGCTTTTGGCTGACGTTGATCCCTTCCATTGCCCTCTACACGTTTGCCACCCTGTGGGGGGTGCCTAAGCTGGGCAGTTGGTTCTTTCAACGCTTTGGTCACGACGAGGGAGCAGAGTTTACTTTCGTGATCGCCACTTTGTTTGTGGTGGCCTACGGAGCGGGGTTGATCGGCATTGAGCCGGTGGTGGGAGCCTTTCTGGCCGGGACGGCCATTACCCCCATCATCCCCCAGCTCAGCCCCCTGATGAACCGGATCCAGTTTATCGGCAACACCCTGTTTGTGCCTTTTTTCTTGATCTCGGTGGGGATGCTGATCAATCCCGGCATTCTCTTGGGGGAGCCGCGCACGCTGCTGGTGGGCGGAGTGATGATCGCAGCGGAGGTGGTGAGCAAGTTTCTGGCCGCTTGGATCCCGGCCCAACTGTTTGGCTGGCGCTTTGCCAGCGCTATGGTTATGTTCGGCCTGTCGATGGCTCAGGCGGCGGCTACCCTGGCGGCCATCACGGTGGCCTTTCAGGTGAAGTTGGTGGATGAGCTGACGGTGAACGGCATCATTGCCATGATCCTCGTGACCTGTGTTGCCTCGCCTTGGATTGTGGCCCGCTGGGGAGAGCAAATGCAGCCAGCCGAAGTGGCGGCAGAGTCCACCGAATTGCCCAAGCCGGATTGGGGAGCTCGCGTCTTGGTGCCGGTGGCCAACCCGGATACTGAGAGGAACCTGTTACAGTTGGCTTTGATTTTGGCCAAAAAAGATGGGGGAACGCTGCTGCCGCTGCATGTTTTGTCTGACCGTGCCGGGATCTCGCCGGCAGCCCTGGCCCGGCAGGAGCAGTTGCTGACTTTCGCAGAAGCTCTGGCCCACAGCGCCGTGGCCCGAGTGGAGCCGATCCGGCGGGTGGATGACTCGGTGGAAAAAG
The DNA here is from genome assembly GCF_047461835.1 of Synechococcus sp. R60.1. Taxonomy (NCBI): domain Bacteria; kingdom Bacillati; phylum Cyanobacteriota; class Cyanophyceae; order Synechococcales; family Synechococcaceae; genus Synechococcus; species Synechococcus sp. R60.1. Next base: position 9,061 of record NZ_JANSIA010000038.1, read on the forward strand.
GGATCATTCGCTCGGCGGCGGAACGGCAGGCAACCTTGGTGATCCTGGGCTGGAAGGGCTACTCCACCTATGCGGAGAACTTTTTCGGCAGCATCATCGACGCGGTGGTGCGGCAGGTGGGGATCCCAGTCTTGATCACGCGGTTTCCGGTACCCATCGAGACGGCGCGCCGCATCCTCTTGGTTGCACCGGAGCTGGAGGTCTCTCCCGGATCCCTGCAGCAGACCATTGGGCTGGCGCAAACGCTGGCCGGCGAATTGAAAGCAGGTTTGCAGATCCTGCTGGTGCAAACCCGACCTGGGCGGAAAAGCTCCCCAGCCTTGCCGGCAGAAAGCTATGCCCACTTGCCGGTTCAGCGGGTGCAGGGGGGGGTGGTGGCAGAAGCCTTCAAAGCGCTGCAGCCAGGAGATGTGTTGGTATTGGTTCCCAGCGAAACCGGCAACCGGTCGCGTCTGGGCCGAGAGCCGGAGACCATCGCCCGCAACCGACCCAGCCTTCCCATCATCGTGGTGCATTTGCCACGGGATTCAGCTCATCCCTTGCGCCAAGGAGATGGGGTTCTGGCGGCCGCAGAGCCCACTTGACAGGGATGGCATTGGGGTGTTGTCTGGCGGACTGGAGCTCTTGTCTCAACGACGCCCCGGCTCCCCTGGTAAACTGGGATACCCCAGGTTCGGAGCAGTCGTGAGCCAGAAGGGAGGCCCAGAGCCATAGACTATGTTGATTGAGGAAGTGGGGATAGTGCCCTGCGGAGCACAGGAGTATGGTTGCCTATTTGCTAGAAGTCGGCTGTGAAGAGCTCCCAGCCAGTTTTGTGGATTCGGCTCTGGAGCAGTGGCGAACCGGGATCCCGGCCTCTTTGGCGGAGGCCCATTTGCAAGCGGAGCAGATGCAGCTTTTCGGTACGCCGCGCCGCCTGGCGGTTCTGTTGCAGGGGTTGCCCACCCAGCAGCCGGATCGCACTTTGGAGGTGAAGGGGCCGCCGGTTCAGGTCGCCTACCAAGATGGCCAGCTCACCCCTGCCGGGGAAAAATTTGCCCAAAAACAAGGGGTGGATCCCGGCAGCCTGGAAATCCGGCAAGTGGGCAAGGGATCCTTTGTGTTTGCGGTGCAGCGGGTGCGGGGCCGGCCAACAGCAGCTGTGCTCCAAGAATTGGCACCCGCCTGGATTACCAACTTGAGTGGGGAACGGCTGATGCGCTGGGCCTGCGGGGATCTGAAGTTTCCGCGCCCCATCCGCTGGCTGGTCTCCCTTTGGGATGATCAGGTGCTGCCTTTGCTGCTGCCGACCCACGAGGACAATTCCATGCCGGGCTTGGTGGCGGGGCGGGTGAGCCGGGGGCACCGCGTTTTGGGATCCCAGCAGGTCACTCTGGAGCGGGCCGAGAGCTACGTTCAGCAAATGCAAGAGGCGGGGGTCAGCCCCGATCCGGCAGTGCGGGAAGCGTACATTCAGGCCGAGGTAACCAAGCTGGCCAGGCAAGTGAATGGGGAAGTGCAGATCCCTGCTCCTTTGCTGCGGGAGGTGGTGCAGTTGGTGGAGTGGCCGACGGCGGTTTTGGGGCGTTTTGAGCCAGAGTTTTTGCGCTTGCCCCCTGCGGTGATCGAGACGGTGATGATCACTCACCAGCGCTACTTCCCAGTACGGGATGGCCGGGATCCCAGAAAATTGCTGCCCTATTTCATCACCATCTCCAACGGCGACCCCCGGCAATCGGAGCGGATCGGGGCAGGCAACAGCCGTGTGGTGCGGGCGCGCCTGGCGGATGCCCGCTTTTTCTACGAGGAGGATCGGCGGATCCCCTTGGCGCAGCGGGTGGAACGCCTGCAGGCGGTTACTTTTGCCGAAGGGCTGGGCTCCATGCGGGACAAGGTGGAGCGCATCCGCCACATCAGCCGCCTCATTGCCGCTGCCCTGAACTTGGATCCCCAGGAGCAGGCGCTGGTGGATCGCACGGCTTACCTGTGCAAGGCGGATCTGGTTACCCAAATGGTGTACGAATTCCCCGAGCTGCAGGGGATCATGGGAGCCGAGTATGCCCGCCACGACGGTGAGCCGGAGGCGGTGGCCGAGGGGATCGAGCAGCACTACTGGCCTTTGGGGGCGGGGGACGCTTTGCCCAATTCCTTGACCGGGCGGGTGGTGGGCTGGGCGGATCGCCTGGATACCTTGGTGGGCATGTTTCGCTTGGGGCGGATCCCCACCGGCTCCTCGGATCGCTTTGCCCTGCGGCGGGCCGCCAACAGCCTGGTGCTGGTTGCCTGGGATGCCGGCTGGACTTTTGACTTTAACTCCCTGTTGCAGAGTGTGGTGCAGGACTATGCCTTTGGCGATGTCCACACCTTGCGAGCCTTGCAGGAGTTTTTGGCCCAACGGATACAGACCCTTTTGCAGGAGGAAAAACGGATTGATTACGACTTGGTCAGGGCTGTGGTGGGGGATCCCGAGTCGGTCAAAGCGGAGGATCCCCAGAAGGCCGAACTCACCTTGCGGGCCCTGGGCAACCTGCCCTTGACCCTGCTGCGGGCGGAGTACCTGCAACACCTGCGGGCCACCGGGGAATTGGCGGATCTCTATCCCACCCTCAATCGCTGCGCCCGCCTGGCAGCCCAAGGGGATTTGGACTACGGTGTAACAGATCCAGCAGCTGCCGTGGATCCCGACCAGTTGCAGGAGGCGGCAGAAAGGGAGTTGTACGAGGCTTGCCAGAAAATCTATCGTCTGGGGGTGGAGCCGGCCTTACGGGGAGATTTTGTCCCCTTGGTGGAAGCTCTGCAAGCGGCAGCCCCTCAGGTAGCCCAGTTTTTTGAAGCCGTTCTGGTGATGGATCCGGATCCTGTGCGACGGGCCAGCCGGCTTAATTTGCTGGGAGTATTGCGCAACCAGTCGCGCCTGTTGGGGGACATGGGGGCTGTGGTTATGGCAGGGGAGTCGTCGCCGGAGAAGACCTCCTAGCTGGCCAATCCAGACACGCTTGGAACCCTCACTCCCGGCCCCTCGGGAGCTTGGGAATGGACATGCAACCTATTATCCAAGGAAGCGCAGACATTGCCGCAAAGCCCGCTGCACCGAGGCCAGGTAGCCCTCTCCAAACAGGTTGAGATGGTTGAGCCAGTGGTAGAGCTGGTAGAGGGGCTTGCGGTGGGGATACCCCTCGTCCAAGGGGTAGGCCTGCTGATAAGCCCGATAGAACTCGGCTGGAAAGCCCCCAAACAATTCTGTCATCGCCAGATCTGTCTCCCGATCCCCGTAGTAGGTGGCCGGATCGAAAATCACTGGGGATCCATCGGCCAAGGCCCCGTAGTTGCCGCCCCACAGATCTCCATGCAACAGAGCGGGTTCTGGCCTGTAATCCTGAAAAAAAGCTTCTAGCTCCGCCATCACCCGCTCTGCGTGAGCCACCCACTCACCCCGGTAGCCTCGCTGACAAGCCAGCCTGACCTGGTAGAGCAGCCGTTGATCCCGGTAGAAGTCCAGCCAGCTCTGCCGCCAACCGTTGATCTGCGGCGTGGAGCCGATGGTGTTGTCGCGCTCCCAGCCGTAGCTGCCGTTGGGGGATAGGGTGCGGTGCAACTGGGCCAACTGGGATCCCAATAAACCCGCAGTCTGCGGACGGGGCGAGGTTAGCTCCAGGTATTCCAGCACCAAGTAAGCCTGCTCTCCTACGGATCCCCAGATGATGGGCTGGGGCACGCGAATGGCCTGGGCAGCCGCTAGGGTTTGCAAGCCCGCAGCTTCCGCTGCAAACATCTCCAGCGCCCTTTCTCCCCCACGGGCCAATTTGACGAAGTAGTCTTTTACCCCTTCTGCAAGAGGGCTTTGGGAAGCGCAGGAAAACCGATAGGTGGCGTTGATGCTGCCTCCGCCCACAGAACGATACTGTAGGGGCTGGATGGGATCCCCTGTTGCTTCTGAAAGGTGCTGGGCGATGGTCTGCCAAAGAGTTTGCATCAGCAGCAAAAGTCAATTGTCGGAGAAAAAACAGGTACTTATGGTCATTTCGGGTAGTCATTTCAGGTTAGGGTGAGACGCCTGAGCCATTGCCTGGGCCATTGAGAAAAGCCCTATGGCCCCGTGCATTCAAAGTTTTAGGTGTGGGCGCAGTCTCCTGGTTTAATTGAAATGACCATAACTCTTTTTTTGTGCTACTTTCACCTTCTCATTCTCAAGAGCACAGTCAATAGCGCGAGGACTCCGTCCCGCTGGCAGGACGGGTTGGACGCCAGACCGGGCTCTATCCTTCAGTCGAGCTTCTGGGTACTGGTCTCCGTCTTGCTGCAGGGCAGCCGAGTCTATCTTGCGCTTACGGGTCTTGACTTTTGTCGGCCTCAGGTCTTCTCGGTTCAGCCAGCGATAAACTGTTGCACGACTAACCCTGTTCATCCGTGCAACTGCTCCCTTCCTGGACATACCCTATGACTCTCTCTCAGGTCTAAGCTTCCTCCTGAGGTCTACCTCCAGGCCTTCTTAGCTGCAGGGCCGTCTCATTCTTAAATGAATTGACCCTGTTCCTAACCTGTGGGGCTCTGGGGTCTTGAGCTTCCGCCTCCTATGGGGAAAGTGGGGGGAGAGCTGTATCTCAAATTAAGTTCGAATTGAGGTCAGCATTAGCGGCGGAGAGGCTCAGAAATGGCCACCACATCCTGCAGAAACTGATCCTGTTGCTGGCGCAAAATGCCCAGGTCAGGACCTTGGTTGAGCAGGACAAAGTGGATGCCATTCGGCAGCTGCCCCATCGTCATCAGCCGATCCGCAGCGGATCCCACCTGAGCAGCCGTGCCTGGGGGCAAGGTGCGCGCCCGCAGGGTGCTGTGGCCAGTGCCCGCTCTGGGCAAGATCCGAGTCGGATCCCCATCTGTGAAATCTACCAGGTGTTCCCAGAGATGAGCTAGGGCGCGGGGGGAAAGGTACAGCGCTCGCCCTCTTTGCCCCAGGCGAATGTCTTGCTCGGCGGGGGCCATTTGGGAATCCAGGCGGGAAATGGGCTGAGCCACCAACCGCTGCCGCAGGTACTCCAGCAGGGCTGTTTCGCCCCCCAGTTCCGCCAACAGGGCTTCTGCCATGGCTCGGTCGTTGCTGCCATTGAGGATCTGCAACAGGGATCCCAGCCGTAGCGAGGTGTAGCTGGCCAGGCAGTGGGCGTCCGCGGGGAGGGCTGTTAGGACTGACACCGAGCCGCGAATGACAACCGGATGGGGTTGTTGAGTATTGCTGAGGAGTTCTGCCAAACGCTGAGCGCCGCCCAAAGGATCGGGTTGGCCCAGCAAACGGAAGGGGGGCAACACCTTCACATCCCCGTCGATCTGGCGAATGTTGAGGCTATGCAAATGGCGGGCCAGCTCTGCCACATTCGCTTCCGTGAAATAGGGATCCCCGCCACCCACCAGGATCAAATCTCCCGTCAAGCGATGGCCCAACCGATGGCCTGTGGTGTAGAAGCGGGTCTCAAAGCGATGCTCGTAACCCCAAGTCTCCAGGGCCATCAAGCTGATGGCCAACTGATCCAAGGCTCCCACCGGCAAAGGTCGATCCAGCCCATGCTCCGCCAACAGCTCCCCTTCCGGCGTCCAGAGCAGGATCCCCTGTTGAGAGAGCGCTCCCCCTTGGGCCGCCAATCCTTGCAAAAAGCCGGACAAGACCGAAGCGTAAGGAGAATCTTCCCACTGCGGCGATTGGGCGCGGGGCCACCAAGGGGGAAGGCCCGGAGTCCCACTTGGGGAAGGCAGCGGCGGCGGTGGAGTGGGGATGGGGGGGAAGGGATTCTGAGTCAATGTGGGAGACTCGACTTCAGCACCTGTGGGGTTGCTCCAGCAGGCCCCCAAGGCCAAAGCACCAGCTAACGGGATCCCTGCCCAGAGGAGACGACGATGGGGGCGCAACCCCTGTGGGATAAGCGGCATGATGACCTCACAAAGACACTTGCAAAGGACAACGGGCTGGCAAAAGACTTGACGCTACTCTAGTGCCATCCGAACTGCCTTGGCAAATCTCTGTGCCAGCCTTTTCCAGCGTTATCGACTCCGGCCAAGGCAAGCCCATCTTTTGCTTGTCAGGGATCCCAGTCGGCTGTGACGTAAACTACCCGACACCAACCGCTAGGCGGTACGGAGCGGGCTTTTAGTAGCCCTGCAGTTAGCAAGCCAACCACGAGCCTCTGGGGTGGTTTACAGCACCCCCAATCGACCGTTACCAGTGCCTTAAACAACCGTTTCTGGTGTCCGCAGTATTATAGCATTCCTCCCGACACCGACCCTACGGGTACAGTGCGGGGCTCCTGCAATTTCTAGCTGATGGGTAGCCAAAAAATGTTGTATGGCCTGATGGATATCTTTATGGATATCTTTTGCAACTGTAATGGCCGCAGATCGTCTGTTGGCTGTGCAAGGGCTAGGCCGTACTGCAGATCACACAACCTTCTCGGCAAACCGTAAGCTCCTTCTCTCCTTCTCCTCAGTAAAAGATAAAATAGGGCGATTTAGATTCCGAGCATTCCAGGCCGCCGATGGGAAACAGTCAAACCGGGGAGATGGTTCAATCGGAAAAGCAGGCTTTCCTGGAACGGTGGCATGACATTCTCGCCCCCAACTCCCTGGGCTACCGCATTCGATTGTTGTCTCAATTGGTGCGGCGGAAGTTGCAGTCTCATTTGGAGCCTTTTGGCCTGACCATCTCCCATTGGGTGGTGCTCTGCTGCCTTTGGGAAGAAGACGGGATCCCTACTTCCACTATTTGTGAGCGCTTGCAGCAGTTGGGGGGCACCATGACCGGGGTGTTGGATGGCATGGAAAAACGGGAGCTGATCCGGCGGCAGCGAGATCCTGAGGATCGGCGGATTTGGCGGGTCTACCTCACACCTGCAGGGGAGGAGCTGAAAGACGTTTTACCCCCTCTGATTTGGCAGTTGCGGGAGCAAACCTACGGCTGTCTCAGCCCAGAAGAACAGGCAACCCTCTCGCGGTTGGTGGATCGGCTGATCGCCCATCTGTCAGTGGATCCAGATGCGGTTGTGCTGGCGGAGCCAAGTCAATAGTCTTTATCTTGAGAGCGCCTTTGGGTTATCTTGAGAGCGCCTTTGGGGGAGGGCGGAGCTTTGTCTGGAGATTTGCTGATCCGAAATGCTGAGCTGCTGGTGCCGGAAGGGGATCCCTGGCGGGGGGATGTGCTGGTGCGGGAGGGGCGCATTGCCCAAATCGGCCAAAACCTCTCGCCAGAAGGGGTGGCCAAGGTCATCGACGCCGAGGGCCATACCTTGATGCCGGGGGTGATCGATCCGCAAGTTCACTTCCGCGAGCCGGGCCGAGAGCACAAAGAAGACCTGCAGACGGGATCCTGGGCCTGTGCCCGGGGCGGGGTGACCAGCTTTTTGGAGATGCCCAACACCGACCCGCTGACGATTGACCAAGCGACGCTGGATGACAAGTTGGCCCGTGCAGGCAGCAAGTGTGTGGTCAATTACGGCTTTTTCATCGGGGCCACTGCCGATAACTTAGAAGAGTTGCAAACGGTGCAGGGAGCCTGTGGCATCAAAATCTTCATGGGATCCATGCATGGGCCCCTGTTGGTGGATGATCAGGCGGCGCTGGAGCGGATTTTCGGGGAAACGGATCCCAACTTCTTAATTGCCGTCCATGCTGAAGATCTGTCTCGCATCAAAGCCCGTAAGGCCCTGTTTGCCGGACGCACAGATGTAGCCGTTCACTCGCAAATTCAGGACGAGGAATCGGCCCTGATCGCCTCACGGCGGGCTTTGGACTTGGCCACCCGCTACCGCCATCGGCTGCACATTTTGCACCTCTCCACCGGCCTAGAGGTGGAACTGCTGCGCCAGCACAAGCCGGCCTGGGTGACGGCAGAAGTGACCCCTCAGCACCTGCTGCTCAGCACTGCCGATTACGCCCGGCTGGGATCCCTGGCCCAGATGAACCCCCCCCTGCGGGATCCCGCTAACCTGGCCCAACTGTGGCAGGGGCTGCATGACGGGATCCTGGATTGCATTGCCACCGACCATGCCCCTCATACTTTGGAAGAAAAGGCTCAGCCCTATCCCCACTCCCCCTCGGGTATGCCGGGAGTAGAGACGGCCTTGCCCCTGATGTTGACGGCAGCCCAGCAGGGGCGTTGTACGCTGGCGCAGGTGGTGCGGTGGATGTGTGAGGCGCCGGCCCGCCTCTACCGGATCCCCAACAAAGGGCGGCTGCAGGTGGGCTACGACGCCGACCTGGTGCTGGTGGATCGCCACACACCCAAACCGGTGCGGCGGGAAGAGCTGCTGACCAAATGCGGCTGGAGTCCCTTCGAGGGCTGGGAATTGGTGGGCTGGCCCCTAGTCACGATCGTGGGCGGACAGATTGCCTTTCAAAACGGCCAGGTGGATCCCTCGGTGCGGGGAAAGGCTCTTCAGTTTCAGCGCTAGCCAGGGATCCCTGCTATCCCGCAAGGGCTTCCGATAGCAGCAGGACAGAAGTGGCGCAGTAGCCTATCCTAGCTTCCCTCTCCCTTTGTGGGAGAGAAGCCAGGCCTGAGGGCGGGATGGCGCAAAAGCATCAGGAACGGTCTCAGGCTGGTTTGCCGATCACCACACACCTCGGCCTGCTGGGTCCGGCAACTCTGGCCCAGAAACTCGTGTTACTCTGAAAATGATAATTGATAATTACTGATAATCAAAATTGAAAACGGCAAGGGGGCCTCATGAAAGTTGCCTACGTGTTCACTCACCCTCGCTGCGGCACCTATAAGTTGGGCCAGATGATCCTGCCCCAGCTAGAAGCAGGGGTGCATGGAGCGCAGGTGGTGGGCATGTTCTTTTTCGACGACAACTGCTTTGTTTTGCGGCAGGGGGATCCCATTGGCGAGCGCTTGGCCAAAGTTGCCCAAGAGCAAAACATCCTGCTGATGATGTGTGACATGTGCGCTCTGGAGCGCAACCTAGCCGAAGGGGAACCCCGCTGGTGTGATGCCCAAGGACGCGGGCGCAGAGAGCCAGCTCGGTGCGTTCCCAAAAACGTCGTCAAAGGAGTGCAGGTGGGCTGTTTCCCTGACCTCTACGAGGCCTTGAAGGACAACCCACCTGACCAAGTGATTACGCTTTGACGGAAGGACCCCGACTTAGCTGACGGCCACAGCCGCCGGCGGCTCTTGGCTGGGCTGAGAGCCGATCTTGCGGAAGATCAACCGCTCGTTGGCTACATCCACCAAAATGCGGTCGCCGGGTAGGAACTCGTTTTCCAGCAGCTTGGTGGCAATGGGATTTTCGATCTCCCGCTGGATTACCCGCTTCAGGGGACGGGCCCCGAACACTGGGTCGTAGCCCACCTCTGCCAGGTAGTCCTTGGCTTCTTCGGTGAGCAGGATCTCGATTTGCTGATCTGCCAGCAGCTTTTCCACCCGCTGCATTTGCAGGCCGACAATCTGGCGAATTTGCTCTTTGGTGAGGGCGTGGAAGATGATCAGCTCGTCCACCCGGTTGAGGAACTCCGGTCGGAAGTGGTGCCGCAGCATGGCCAGCACCTGAGTTTTCATCTCCTCGTAGCGGCTTTCATCGGCCCCAATTTCCAGGATGAGGTCGCTGCCGATGTTGCTGGTCATGATGATGATGGTGTTTTTGAAGTCCACCGTCCGCCCCTGGGAGTCGGTAATGCGGCCATCGTCCAGCACCTGCAGCAGGATGTTGAAGACATCCGGGTGGGCTTTTTCCACCTCGTCAAACAGCACCACCGAGTAGGGGCGTCGCCGCACCGCCTCGGAGAGCTGCCCGCCTTCTTCGTAGCCCACGTAGCCTGGAGGAGCTCCGATTAGACGAGAGACCGAGTGCTTCTCCATGTACTCGGACATGTCGATGCGCACCATCGCCTCGGAAGTGTCGAAGAGGAACTCCGCCAAAGCACGGGCCAGCTCGGTTTTCCCCACGCCAGTGGGCCCCATGAACAGGAAAGAGCCGATGGGGCGATTGGGATCCTTCATGCCGGCCCGGGCGCGCCGAATGGCTGCCGCTACGGCGGCTACCGCCTCGTCTTGGCCCACCACCCGCTGGTGCAAATGGGCTTCCAGGCGCAGCAGCTTCTGCTTTTCCGACTCCATCAGGCTGGTGACTGGGATCCCGGTCCAGCGGGAGACGATCTCAGCGATATCTTCAGGAGTCACTTGCTCCCGCAGCAGCGGCTCGCCGTTGGTCTGCAGCTTGGCCAGGTGAGCCTCCTGCTCTTGGATTTGCCGCTCCAATTCCATCAGCTTGCCGTACTTGAGCTCGGCAGCGCGGTTGAGGTCATATTTTTGTTCAGCCTGTTCGATTTGAAGCTTGACGGCGTCCCGCTCGGCTTTAAGGCTTTGCAGGCGTTCGATAGCCTCTTTTTCAAATTGCCAGCGAGCATTCAACTCCCGTTGTCGCTCCGTCAGGTTGGCCAGCTCCTGCTCAATTTTGCTGAGGCGATCTCTAGAGGCAGCATCATCTTCTTTTTTCAGGGAGAGCTCCTCCATCTGCAGTTGCATGATGCGCCGGTCGATCTCGTCCAGCTCGACGGGCTTGGAGGTGATCTCCATCTTCAGCTTGGCCGCCGCCTCGTCCACCAGGTCGATGGCTTTGTCGGGCAGGAAGCGCTCGGAGATGTAGCGGTTGGAGAGCACCGCTGCCGCCACCAAGGCGGAGTCGCTGATTTTGACCCCATGGTGCAGCTCGTAGCGCTCTTTGAGGCCGCGCAGGATGGAGATGGTATCTTCCACCGAAGGCTGATCCACGTACACCGGCTGAAAGCGGCGTTCTAGGGCCGCATCTTTTTCGATGTGCTTGCGGTATTCATCCAGGGTGGTGGCGCCGATACAGCGCAACTCGCCCCGCGCCAGCATGGGTTTGAGCAAGTTGCCGGCATCCATGGCCCCTTCGCCGGCCCCGGCGCCGACAACGGTGTGCAACTCGTCGATGAAGAGGATGATCTGGCCTTCGGATTCAGTGACCTCTTTGAGCACAGCTTTGAGGCGGTCTTCAAATTCCCCGCGGTACTTGGCCCCGGCAATGAGAGCGCCCATGTCCAGAGCAATGACTCGCCGGTTTTTCAGAGACTCCGGCACATCTCCCCGGTTGATGCGCTGGGCTAGGCCCTCCACAATGGCTGTTTTCCCCACGCCGGGTTCGCCGATGAGGACGGGGTTGTTTTTGGTGCGGCGGGAGAGCACCTGAATGACGCGGCGGATCTCGTCATCTCGCCCGATCACCGGGTCCAGCTTCCCTTCGCGGGCCGCCTGGGTGAGATCGCGGCCATAGCGCTCCAGGGCTTCGTAGCGGGATTCGGGGTTTTTGTCGGTGACCCGCTGTTTGCCTCGCACCTCTTTGATGACCGGTTTGAGGCGCTCTACCGTCAGGCCCAGGGGTGCCAAGACCCGCTTGCCCACCCGCTCATCTTGCAGGGATCCCAAAAACAAGTGCTCCACCGAGATGAAATCATCGCCGTACTCTTTGCGAAACTCCTCGGCCCGATCCAGGGTGGTTTCCAGGCCGCGACCCAAGTAGAGCTGATCCACCCGCGCCAACTTGGGCTGCTGGTTGATGAAGCTTTCCACTTTATCCCGCACCAGCCTCGGATCGATACCTGCCCGTTGCAGGAGGGTTTGGGTGAGCCCCCCCTCTTGATCCAGAAGGGAGATCAGCAAATGCTCGGTTTCCAACTGTTGCTGCTGGTGCCGCCGGGCCACATCTTGGGATTGGACAATGGCGCTCCAAGCTTTTTCGGTAAATTGGTTGGGATTGGTGGGCTGCATAGGAGTTCGGCAGAGCTTTGCTACTCAGTATAGGAAGGCAATACAGACACAGGGAGCACCCTGGACTCTTTCGGGGCAGTAGAGCTGGGTGCCGGAAGCTCCGGTAGGATCTTCCTGATCTAGGTATCGCCTATTTTGCCAGAGCCAGAGTTCGCAACAACCGTCCTCTCCAGCTGCGATCCATGGAGGGATCCCCGCCTTATTCTTCTTCTTCGTAGGGACGGCCTTCCCCGATTACCGCCAGGTCAATTTGTTGGCGGTAGTAATCCACGTTCTTAATCTGCACCTCCACCCGATCCCCCAGGCGAAACTGGCGCCGACTCTTGCGTCCCACCAGCGCCTGCTGACGGCTGCGGTACTCGTACCAATCGTTTTTCAGGGTGCTGACCCGCACCAAGCCTTCCGCCAAGATGGGATCCACCTGGACAAAAAAGCCGTAGTTCTGGACGCCGATGATCAGGCCGGGGAACACCTCTCCCAGGTGCTTTTGCATGAACTCAGAGCGCTTCAGGCCCATCAGCTCCCGCTCCGCCTGCTGCCGGATCCGGTACCCCTCCTGAATTTTGGGCAGTTGCGCCTGGAGAAACGCCTGCCATTCCTCCTGCACCTTGGGCGGCAACACTTGCCAGTCGATTTGGCCGTAGCCGCTGGGGCCGTGCAGATCCACCACGGTTTTGGAGCGAGGGCTGCGGCGATCGCGTCCTTTGCTCAGGGCCAGGTGCAGAGCACGCAAATTGAGCAAGTCGGCATAGCGGCGCAAGGGGGCCGTAAAGGTGGCGTAGGGTTCTTTGAGGCCCAACCCAAAATGGCCGAGTTGCTCTTCCAGAGGCTGGAGACGATACTCGACCGGGGGCAAGGTGGCCAGCATCTGCGCCACCAAGGCCGGGCTCGCGCCAGAGGCCAACACATCGGGAGCGGTGATGCGGGCACAAATCCGCTGCCAGTCCGCCAGAGTTACGACAGCGGGATCTTGCAAATTCAGATCCAGCTTCATGGCATTGGCCAGGCGCAAAAAGCTCTGCAGGGCCTCGGCGGCAGGGGCAGGCTGCACGCGGGCTAAAGAAGGGATCCCCAACTGGCGCAAATGGTGGCCCAGGATTTGGTTGGCCAGCAGGAGAATTTCCGTCATCAGGGCATGGGCGCCGAGGCGATCGCTGATCAAGAGGGGGCCGTAGCCGCTTTCATCGGCAGAGTGGGGAGTGAGCAAATCCAACAGGGGCAGGTCAAATCCCCCCGCCTGGTGACGTTTGGCCCGTAGGATCTGGCTAAGGCGCAGCAGGTTTTGCAGCAGGGCCATCAACTCCGGCACTTCTTCGTCGGGGCCCAAGTCGGCGGTGGTGGCCAAAAGAGCCTGCACCTGACCATAGGACAGGTGAGCCCGCGATTGCACCAGGCTGGGGTAAATCTCGAAGTTTTGTACCACCCCTTCTGGGTCGAGGGTCACTAGCAGTGAATAGGCCAAGCGCTCCTGCTGTGGCAACAGAGCCAGGCGGTTGTGCACCTCCGGCGGAAAGAGAGGCAGCACCATCGTATCGAGGTAGACGGTGGCCGTCCGCTGCTGAGCCTCTTGCTCCAAGGGGTGGTCGGGATCCAGCCAGTGGGCTACGTCGGCAATGTGGATCCCCAGCAGCCAGTGGTCATTCTCTTGCCGCTGCAAGGAAACAGCCACGTTGGGTTCCAAGCCGTGGGGATGCTGCAGATCCAAAGGCTCCAAAGTGATGCAAAACCAATCGCGCAGATCGCGGCGGCCCTTTTGGTCAGAGCGGCTGAGCTTTTTGGGCAGAGCTGCTGCTGCCTCCAACACTGGAGCGGGAAACTCCTGCGGTAGGTCGTACTTGCAACAGACCAAATCTGCATCGATGGAGGCCTCTGGGCCGTCGCCCAAAATTTTGCGAATGGTTCCGGTTGGGGGCAGATCCCCCAGCGGGTAGCGATTCACCTCCACATAGGCCACCCGACCTTCCGCCAGCTCGACAGGGGATCCCTCCGTCAGGGCCAGCTCGAACAGCAGCCGGTCGTCCAAGGGCACCACCCGAAAACCCTGTTCCGTCTGTTTGAGGCGACCCACCAGGGCAGAATTGGCCCGCTCCACAACGGCCACCACCTCTCCCTCAGGGCTGCGGCGACGGTTGCCATCTTTGGTGACCCGCGCCAACACCTGATCCCCATTCCAGGCGCCGCTGAGGTTGCTGCCGTGGATGTACACATCCTCCACCCCCGGCTCGTCCCGAATGGCGAAGCAAAAGCCTTTGCTGGAACAGCGCAAACGCCCCACCACCAAAGATTCGTCCGGCTTGCGCCGATAACGGGGTGGATCCCCTAGTCGTTCCAGAAACCCGGCCCGCACCAGGCCATCTAGGGCAATCTCCAGCATTTCCGGCGCTTCTGGGTCGGCGGACTGCAAGAGGGCAAGAAGAGTATCTTTGTCGGTCAATTGCTCGGGAGGCTGAGAGAGAAAATGCTGAAAAATTCGAGAGAAGTCCATTTTGGGTATTGGCAAAAGAGGAGAGAAGAAGAGGGGTTAAGACATCGCAAGACCCAACCCGTTGGCGTTAGTCACGCTGGCCGGTGACGATAAAAGCTACCCGCTGACCGATGTTGGTGCTGTGGTCGGCCAGACGCTCCAGGTAACGGATCGCCAGCAACATCAATAGAATAGGCTCGACCGATCCGCGAATGTCAGACTGCTGCGCCAACGTATTGTAAAGGTTAGTGTAATCTTCATCAACGGCGTCGTCTTCCCGCTTCAGTTGTCGGCCCAGGTCGGCGTCCAATTCCGTCAGGGCCACCAGGCTGTGGCTGAGCATTTTCTGGCAACGCTGCATCATCACGCGAATGCGGCCCAGCTCCGGGGGCGGCGGGTACATGACCAAGCGCAGGGCCACTTCGGCCAAATCTTTGGCGTAGTCGCCAATCCGCTCCAGATCGCGTACCAGTTGCATCAGGGTACTGATCCAGCGCAGATCCCGCGCCACCGGGGAGCGCAAGGCAATCAAATTAATACAGTCTTTCTCGATTTGACGATAAAAACGGTCAATTTGCTTGTCTTGGGCGATCACCTGTTCGGCGGCGGCCAAGTTCTGTTCAAACAGGGCCTGCTGGGCCAAGACCACCGACTTTTCCACCAGCGCCCCCATGCGCAGCACGTCCTGCTGTACCCGTTTGATGTGAAGTTGCAGCTCGGCTTGCCCCATGGCTTTCTCCCATGAATGTGGGCAGGGGGGAAATGTCTGCAGTCGTTTTGGATTCAACAGAGCCAGTTGATCTCAATCATGGCAAACTTCGCCTGGAATAGGGGCAGGGAAGATGGCCAACTTGGGGGAAGATGAAAATAGCGGTTGCCCTTTGAGGGGGATTCGTCTGTCTGGAGTTCTCGGGTTGCTTTGTCATTGAGACGGTCTCATGGCTCTCCCCCCTATCGTTGTGTTGGACGATGATCCCACCGGATCCCAAACCGTTCACAGTTGCTTGCTCCTCACCCGCTGGGATCCGCAGACTTTGAAGCTGGGGTTGCAGGATAGCTCGCCAATTCGCTTTATCCTCACCAACACCCGATCCCTGCCGCCGGCCAAGGCCGAAGAGGTGACGCGGTCGGTCTGCCGGGCCCTCAAGCAGGCCATGGGGGAGCTGGGGTGGGAGCGGGCCCTTTTTGTTAGCCGCTCCGACTCGACGCTGCGGGGGCATTACCCCCTGGAAACGGATGTGATGGCAGCAGAGCTGGGGCCTTTTGATGCCCATTTTCTGGTGCCGGCCTTTTTTGAGGGAGGGCGCATCACCCGCAACAGTGTCCACTACCTACGGGTGGGGGAGCGCTGGGTGCCGGTGCATGAGACGGAGTTTGCTCGGGATGCGGTGTTTGGCTACCACCACAGCTATTTGCCGGACTATGTGCAGGAGAAAACCCAGGGGCGGATCCGGGCTGAGCAGGTGGAGCGATTGACCCTAGAGCAGATTCGCGCCGGCTGTCTGGAGCGGCTTTTGAGTCTGGAGGGGAATGTCTGCTGTGTGGTGGATGGAGAAACCCAGGCGGATCTGGATCGCTTTGCCCAGGATGTTTGGGCGGCTATAGAGCAGGGGAAGCGCTTTTTGTTCCGCAGCGCCGCCAGCCTCTTGACGGCTTTGGCCCAATTGCCGCCACAGCCGGTTCTGCCAGAGCAGATGGGGCGGTTTGTTCGCTCCTCTCAACCGGGGGTGGTGATCGTGGGATCCCATGTGCAAAAGTCCAGCCAGCAGTTGGCCCGCCTTCTGCAGGAGCCTGAAACCCAAGGCATCGAGGTGGAGGTGAGGCGACTATTGGATCCCGACGCGGAGCTGCTGCCAGGGATCCTGGCCCAAGTTCACAGCGCCTATGAGCAGGGTCTGACGCCGGTGGTCTACACCAGCCGAGAGGAACTGACTTTTGAAAAGGACGCCGTAGAAATGCGCCTGGCTTTTGGACAGAAGGTTTCCCGGTTGTTGATGGGTGTGGTGCAGGGGCTGCCAGAAGGGATCGGCTATCTCATCAGCAAGGGCGGCATCACCTCCAACGACACCCTCAGCGTTGGCCTCAACTTGCCGGCGGTGCGTCTGCTGGGGCAAGTCTACCCTGGGATCTCGATGGTGATCACCCCGTCCGATCATCCCCGCTTTCCCAACCTGCCGGTGGTGTTGTTTCCGGGCAATGTCGGCGAGGCGGATACGCTGCTTTTGCTCCACCGTCGCCTCAAAAGTCGGGGCTTGATTTAGGGTGAAGAGGATGGTCTTGTGGGTTCCTCCTGCCGATGGCTGAAGTTGTCCCCCCGCCGGAAGCCTTGCCCGCCTCGGATGCCTGGTGGGGATCCCTGCGGCA